>MEUC01000008.1 GCA_001771545.1 candidate division WOR-1 bacterium RIFOXYB2_FULL_42_35
AGCCCCCAAAGTGTATTTTGGGGAAAATGAGCCAAAAGAATAACGCAGCGCCTAAGAGGCGCTGCTACGCGGGGTACCTAAATAGTTACATTTGTTTTTAAATAATTCCATTTACAATACATCCTGCATCTTTTAATCCCCTTTCAACCGAATCGACCGACGGTGGTGTTTATCTGGGTTGTAATAGGTCATTTTTTATCATCTAGCACCCGGATCTCCCCCTTCATCAACCTTGTCTCTTAAAATTTCAACTAATTGTTCTGGTTTTATTACTACAGCTCCATATCTTTCTTTTATCTCTTCGCTCTTTGAAAGAAAATGGTTATCGCTAGTAATAAAATAGTCTCTTTTATACTTAATATGCGTATGCAAGTGCATAGCATCTCGAATTTGTCTATCTGATAACTTTTTTTGTCCTGGGAATAGCAAACCCCTAATTTCATCCATTTCATTCCCATCATTTTCGGAACCCCAGAGGCAATGATCCCATCGAGAATGCCCCCACACCCCAATCCCAACATCTTCTCTATATTTTTTAGACTTATTTCTAAATGTATCTATACATTCAAACTCAGTATCCATAACATCTGTTTTAAACATTTCCACAATGCCTTGACAATGCCAAGATTCCAATAAATTCATTGTTTCATTTTTCTGCTTGGAATTAATTAAATTATTGTCTACTGTAATTGTGTGTCTGTTCATTTGCGCGATCTACCACTACTCTATAGTTCCTTGATAATTTCCTTGGACGGTTTCTTCAGCATCTCTCTAATCAAATTAAACTCTGCCACTCTTGCCTTTACATTCTTCCCATCGGGATGACCACTAATTAAACCTTTAACCCTGTCAAAAAGATCATTTGCGATCTTATCTTCCCTAGTGGGCTCATGAGAAAATTTGTGTTCTATTATTCTTTTTGCCACAACAACCAAAATTTGAGTACTCGCAAAAACCAAAGCAATAACAACAACATCCCAGATAGTATTAAATTTAATATTTGCAAAACTAGAATCCATTATTCCACCTCCTCTACAATTTTTATCTCCTCATCCGTCAACCCATACAATTGATAAACCAACTGATCAATCTGCTTATCAGTCGCATCAATCTGGCGCTGGATGGATTCTTTGTCTTGAGGAAGTTTGGCCTTGGGTAGTTGTTTGTGCAAGCCCAACATTTTTTCCACCAATTTTGCCATCTGCTCATGGGTTGCTTTCTCTTCGGAATCATTAAAATCAACAACGCGAATGGGAAGCTGGCTTAAATATTCAATGGTAATCTGAGTTGTTAAGGCCATCCCCAAATTGTAAGTATATTCATAATAGAATCCCATCAACCTTGAATTCAATATCCCCAGCAAATAATAGGGGCTATATATTTCAATTTTACACAACGAGTAAACGGTATTAAATGCAAGCACAGCCTCCTTTTTTGAAATAAACATCCCCGCTGGTTTTGTCGAAATTCGTCGCAGGAATATCCTATCGGTATTAAATATTTCAGCCTTGTAATCTATTCCCTTTAAGTTTTCTAGTATGAAATAATTGCTTTTTTTGATATATCTGTCAATTTCTCTCCCTGAGACGCATTCAACATCATACATGTCACCTCGCCGAGAATTACTTATGCAGATTTTTCTTTGTGTTCTATCAATCGGAGCTCCACAACACTGGCATTTTTTTATGCTTGCACCATAATATTTTTCTCCTATTTCCATGAAAGAATGACATTCCTTACATCTAACCAGATTAGCTTTCTGGCCAAGCTCAATTCCACGTCTAATAACGCAGATTTCATTTAATCTTTTAGAATCTTTCAAGCAATGCATGAGCACCGCCTGCTTGGATATATCAATGTCAAAAGAAAATGCAAAAATAGGATTTTGCGAATATATCGATTGATCAATAAACTCCTCTTTAATTAATTTGGCGTCAAAATATCTCCTTAGAACTGTATTATTTCCTGCAATCACCTTGCCATTGAGAATGATCAAGCATATAGCATCGGATGCAATCTGCGGAAACTTGCCAAAATCAATTAACTGCCTAACAAAAAATTCTTTTAAAATTTGCTTCCTTATTTGGATATAAGAAGTATTTTTGATAAATACTTTGGGGATAAGCATTCCGAATAAACCTTGTTTTTTTAGTAAAAACAAGGACGCAATTACAAAAACTGCAAACAAGTTTTGATTCTTAGTTTTTATATCAAATTTATCTTCCATATAATCCGCAAAAGTATTTGGTATTTTAGATCCCCACGGCGGATTCCCAATCACCGCGTCAAAGCCGCCGTTGTTCATGATCTCGGAAAATTCGCGGTTCCAGTCAAAAGCATTAACGCGCCAACGTTCGTTTTCATCAAAAAGACTGCCTTGCCGGTTATCATAAAAATCAGGACCAATTAAAGAATTGCCGCACTTGATGTTGCTGGCCAGATCAGGCAACGCCCGCTCGTGAAACAGCCGCAAAGTAGAATTAATCGTCTGCTCGGTCTCCCCTTCCAAAACCTTAAGCAGCAGCGACAGCTTGGTCACCTCAACCGCCTGATTATCAATATCAACCCCAAAAATATTATTAAGCAAAATTTGCTTTTTCTCCGCAGTAGTCAGCTTCCATTCACCGTGAATATCCCGATAAAGCCTTTTTTTCGCCCCGGCCTTAACATACCAGTCCCGGTGCCAGTCCAGTAAATATTGGTACGCGCCAATTAAAAACGAGCCGGAACCGCAAGCCGGATCTAAAATCTTGAGTGCAGCAACCTGCTTGGGGGTTTTCCCTTCCACCAGTTTTCCAACCGTATTCTTGACAATATAATCAACAATATAAACCGGCGTGTAATAAATGCCGCCGGCTTTCCTGACTTCAGGCTTTTCTTCCACCACCGCCCGATGCCCGGCAGTTAAACGGATAACTTTACCCAAAAACTGTTCATAAACCCGGCCTAAAATATCAGCGGAAAAAACCGAAAATTCATACGGGCTGTCAGGATAATATAAGTTTTTGATGATCTGTTTAAGCGTTTTATCCCGGATTTTTAGTTTAAGGGTTAATTCGTCCGGCGCTTCAACAATATCTTTCTCCGCTTTAAAATGAAACAAGCCGGAATTATATTTTTCATCCGCCCGCGTAAAAATCTCGCCAAGACGGGCATAAACCCTGGTTCCATTCAATAAAGCCATTAACCGGCCGTATTCTTCAATGCCCCGGTCTTCACAGATGCGCAAAAAAATAATCCGGTCAATAATACGCTGGACCGCAAAGTTAAGCTCGCGCTGGCCCAGCTTGGAATTATTAGCCGCTAAATCTTTGGCTAATAGCTCCCGCCATGATTCAATTTCTAAAAGAAAGGCCTTATCAACTTCGGCAGTTCCCTTGTTTTTCCTGCCTGCCCCGATAAACTTATCAAATGACCCTTGAAGCACCGCTGCTTTAGAAAAAATCGCGGCAATTTCGTCCCACTTGTCCAGATAATCTTTGTAGGTAAAATATAAAATACGGGCATTGGAGGCCTTGTCGGTTTTTATCGGCTTAACCCGGCAGTCATAAACAGATAATTCTTCAAAATCACATAAGATGGAAAGCGGCAGTTTAGCTGACCAGGCATAGCGCCTGACCTGGAAAGCAGGACTAATATCCTCTTTTAAATTAATTGACGGTTTTTTCGCCTCCACAAAAAACCTACGGCTCCCGCCGACACGAAAACAATAATCAGGCGCTTTGGTGCCGGCGCCGACTTTTATGCTGTCTTCGTGGATAACATCTTTATAGGCTTCCGCCAAACCCTGCTTATTATTAACATCCCAGCCTAAAGCGGCAAAAAAAGGATCAAGAAATTCACGGCGCAGTTGTGTTTCGTTATATTTTCCGGATTTGTACTCTTCTATGTTGAGATCAAAACGCCCAACTAATTCGCGGATCTCTTTGGGTGCAGTCATGAATTACTTCGTCCTCGGTAGTTTTTTGGTTCTTTTCACCGACTCCAAAAAATTCTCCGCTGAAACAATTGGCCTGCCAATTTTTTTCTCCAACTGTTTCCTGGCATTACCGGCAATGTCACCACCTGCTTTGGCATCTTGTTTTAGCTTTTCTACCCCCTTAGAATCTTCAGTACGGTGGATTTCTGTTGTAGCACGTTCGCCCAGCATGCTAAAAATCAGCTCAAAATCATCCATATGGTCACGCAGGTTTTCCCTTTTTAAGCCCTTAATCTTTTTATAATCGCTGGGTATAACGCCAAAAGTGGCTTTAGATATCTCCGCTGTCAGGATTTCGTAATCCTTTTGTTCTTGAGCCCCGCGTTTTTGCCATTCATCGGTTAGTTCTTCCCGAATAGCAATACCACGCATTCTTTTTTCAATCCAGTCATCGGGATAACCCTTAGCTTTATACAACACCCTTGTCCTTTTGGTGGCTAATTCGGGGTCTTCTATTTCTTGGATGCGCTCATAACCAACCTTTGCCAACCAACGTTTGAATGGTTCTGCTTTAGGAGAGGGAATTGACTGGATTATACGAAAAAGGCCTTCTGTATTTGAACAATCTGTTTCTCTCCTTTTGCCATCAGGCGCTGGCAATTTCAACCCGTGACAAAATGTCACGACTTCACTCCCTTCTTCAATTAGTCTTTGTTTTAATTTTCTCCAATATGCTCCAGCATCAAAACTATCAGTAAGCACAGCACAAACATCTACTACCGAAAACCACCATTCATTATTGTGGATCGTCTTCCTGATCTCTTTTTTCCTGAAGATCGCAATATGGGTATTATTCTCATTTTCCATAGTTCATACCTCCTTTGCTGTTAATAGCAATTACCTTACCAGGCAAATATTAAAGTCTAAAACAACCCCGTAATCTTGCCGTCTTCTGACACATCCATATTTTCAGCTGCGGGGTGCTTGGGCAGGCCTGGCATGGTCATGATTTTGCCGGTGTAAGCTACCACAAAACCAGCGCCGGCAGAGGGTTTTAATCTGGTCACAGTTATATTAAAGTTTTCCGGCCGGCCTAAAACCTTGGGGTCATCAGAGAGGGAATATTGGGTTTTGGCAATACAGACAGGAACATTTGTTAAACCACTTTTTTCGAGCAGTTTAAGATCAGCTAACGCTTCTACACTAAAATTGACACCAAAAGCCCCATAAATCTTTTTGGCAATTAACCTGATTTTTTCCTTTAACGGCACTTCTAAAGGATACAAATAATTAAACTTGGACTTATGCTGGCATAATTTAATAACCGCTTCTGCCAGCTCCTCCCCTCCCTTCCCACCTTTAGCCCAAATCTCGGCACTGACACATTTGACCTCATCAAAAAGCGCTTCACAGTTGGCTTTAATTATACGAACATCCTCATCAGTATCCTTTGCTTTACGATTGATAGCAATTACCACCGGCACTCCAAAATGACGAACATTTTCCAAATGCTTTTCAATATTATTATAACCGTTAACCTTAATTGCCTGTTTCGTTACAACCAATACCACCGCAGCCGGTTTCAACCCGCCGGCTCGGCATTTGATGTTGAAAAACTTCTCTGCACCCAGATCACTGCCAAAGCCAGCTTCGGTAACAACATAATCAGCCAGTTTTAGTGCTAACTGTGTGGCAATCAAACTATTGCAGCCATGGGCAATGTTGGCAAAAGGGCCGCCATGGATAAAAGCCGGGCCGCCTTCTAAGGTTTGAACCAGATTAGGCTTAAGCGCATGCCATAAAAGCAAAGCCATAGCGCCTTGAGCCTTTAAATCTTCTGCCCTAATGGGCAAGCCGCTTTTAGTATAAGCCACAACAATTTTAGCCAATCTCTTTTTCATATCTTCGAGGTTTTTTGATAAACAGAGAATTGCCATAACCTCTGAAGCAGCCGTGATTTCAAATTGGCCACGCAGATGGCGGTCATTCATATCCATACATCTTTTCCAGACAACTTGTTCCGGATCAATTCTCAAACTATTGCCCTGATGAATATGGTTATAAACCATAGCAGTTAAAAGGTTATGAGCGGAAGTAATCATGTGCATATCGCCTGTTAGATGCAGGTTGATATCGTCCATGGGTAAAACTTGAGAATACCCTCCCCCGGCCGCCCCACCCTTTAAACCCATCACCGGACCCAAAGAAGGTTCACGGATACAAACAAAAGACTTTTTCCCTAACTGCTGTAAGGCCTGGGCTAAGCCAATCGTCATAGTGGTTTTGCCTTCGCCTTGAGGAGTTGGTGACATCGTTGTCACAAGAATGAGTTTACCGTCTTTTTTCTTTTTCAGTCTTTTGAGAACCTGCAGATTAACTTTGGCCTTATATTTACCATGCAACTCAAGTTCCGAGAGTGTCAGACCAGCCTTTTCAGCAATCGCTTCAATTGGTTTCGGCTTGGCTTTTTGGGCGATTTCAATATCAGTTAACATGGAGTTATTGTAACATAAGGAAAATAAGGAGGGCAATTAGATGTTAAGATGGAAGCCGAGACGTTTAGTCTCAGGCTTCCATATTTATTAAAACCAAAAACCCCAGACTAAAAAAATCTGGGGTTCTCATTAAACAAATAAAATTAAGCTTGGGCTGGTTTTTGAAAAACAGCATTTAACGCTGCAAATTTTGGGGCATCAAACCTCCCTGGTCTAGAGCCTGCAACCACCTCAACTTGAACAGCCTTCCCTGCTCCATTTTTTCC
Source organism: candidate division WOR-1 bacterium RIFOXYB2_FULL_42_35 (assembly GCA_001771545.1). Classification (GTDB taxonomy): domain Bacteria; phylum Margulisbacteria; class WOR-1; order O2-12-FULL-45-9; family O2-12-FULL-45-9; genus XYD2-FULL-41-8. The sequence continues at coordinate 6,681 of MEUC01000008.1, forward strand.
CTTTCCCCCTACAGAAACAAGATAAGAACCAACAACTCTCTGAGTAACAAGTCTTGGGGCTCTAACACTAACCATTTTCTCTACCTCCTGATATTCAAGATTTGATATTCTCCCCACTGCCAGCTAACCACTACATATATATATCGTTAGAAAATGGGCTGGATTTCACCTCTTGATGGTTGTTGTTAGGTAGCCAGGGGAAAGCTATGGTTTGAAAACAAAAAATCCTTTGGCACTAGTATTTCAACAATCGTGAAATTCAGTATGCGATTCAGCTGCCACAGCAAAAATCAGCTCAAATTACCCTTAAAACTCTTCTTTTTAAAACTAGTTGCGGATCGCTGTACTTACGCAAAAAACCTTGATTTTTCCGGCCAGTAAATATAGAATTACACTATGCCAACAGTTTTTATTGTGGAAGGTTTCCGGTTTTTCTTTTTCAGTAATGAGGGCGGAGAACCCCTTCATATACATGTTGAGCTGGCTGAAAAATATGCAAAATTCTGGTTAAATCCAATTATGCTGGCTAAAAATTACAAGTTTAACAGTTCGGATTTAAAAAGAATAGAGGAAATCATCGGGAAAAGGAAAAAAGAAATTGAGGTGAAATGGAATGAATACTTTAATATCAGCTGAAGCAAAAGCCCAGGAAGTTAAAATTACAAACGAGGATTTAATTGTAACACTGATTGACAGTCGAGAGATTAAAATTCCCCTAGTCTGGTTTCCCAAGTTGTTTCATGCTACTAAAGCACAAAGAAAAAAGTTTCGTTTCATAGGAAATGGCATCGGCATCCATTGGCCAAGTATTGATGAAGATTTGTCGGTTCCTGCCTTACTAAGGATATAATGAGAACGGTAATGGTGACTTGTGTCGCCTATCTGGATATGTTGAGCTGTCCGAAAAAATCGGACAATTGAAAATGAAAGTGAAAGCAAGTGATGGGAAGAAATATCTAGCCGATCAGAAGATATTAAACCGCTTCTGGTTTCAATAAGAAACAATCTTGATTTAAGATCTTCTTCAATTGACGAAGAAGGGCTGATATTTTTTCAAAAACCATAAAACTGGGGTTATATTGGACAAGGCTCCAACGTCCCTAATAATTCGCTGGCAATCTCATAGCTGTTCAGGCGCATTATGCTTTCTTCAGAACTGCCAAAGCTTAAAAAGTTCACACTGCCAAACCAAACAATGTGCTGGTCAATAATCGTAAACTTTTGATGGATCATGGGTTTGTGGATAACCTTGATTCCAAAGCGTTTCAATTGTTCAACATGGTCTTCAAATGCCTGCCGGTTTTCAGCCCTAAAATCCTGTGGCTGCCTGGTAACCACCGTAATATTTACGTTATTCGTTATTTTGGGAGACAAGAAATGCAACATCTGCGCCAGTCGTTTTTTTCTCATAAACGGGGAAACCATAATGATTCCCTTGTTAGCCATTTCAAGGTCATTGCAAAACACGCCTAAAAAACTCTTGCCGTCAAAGATAGTATTAGTTTTCTCTAATTGCGTATTCTCTGGTTTGGCTTTATAGCCTATCTGCGCGTAACCCTTGACCCTTTTATGGTACATTCGCTCCAGCATGGGAACATGTATATCAATATAATCATAAATGAGCACTTCTTTTTTAGTTTCATAAAGACGGTGCAAACGTCCGGCATATTGGGCAATTGTCCCCCTCCAAGCAATCGGCATAACCAAAAACAGGGTATCTAATCGGGGATAATCAAAACCCTCTCCAACATATTTTCCTGTCGCCACAATAACCAAAGGAGCTTCTTGGGATAGGGAATCCAGCTTCTGCATCATTTCACGCTTTTCTTTTTGCTTAGCGCTGCCAATAAGGCTAAAAACATTAGCACCTCCTTGCCTCAACTTTTCAGCCAATGTTTTTACATGTTCAGCTCTTTCAGTTAAAACCAACGGGGTTCTGCCGGCAGCCACACATTTTTGAATGTCATCAACAATTTGGCGGTTACGCAGTTCATCATCCGCAATTAAGCTGTAGATTTGCGTGATCGGCCAGTCTTTTTCGTCTTGCGAAAGCGGCTTTTTAAAACTGGTAAATTTGGGGATGATAAAATGATCAAATGGCCGTTTATCTGCTTGGGCTTTAGCATCTACCTTATAACGGATTGGGCCGCATTGCATAAAAATAATCGGATGATGGCCATCCTGCCGGGCAGGGGTTGCGGTCAGCCCATACACATGTTTTGCCATGACTGCCTTTAAGATTTTTTCAAAACTATAAGCCGGTACATGGTGGCACTCATCCACAATTACCAGGCCATAATCTTTAACCAGGTCTTTTACCCCTTGTCCGTTAATAACTGATTGCATAATGGCAATATCAACTATGCCAGACAAGGTGTTTTTCCCTCCACCCAACTGCCCAATAATGGAACGTTTCTTTTTACGTCCTCTCTTCTGGAGCGGTGGTTTAGGCATTGGCTCATTAATAACCAAAAATCGAAGCAGCGTCTTTTGCCACTGCATTAGCAGTGCCTGGGTATGCACTAGGATAAGCGTGTTTGTTTTTCGGCGGGCGATTAAACCGGCTGCAATAACTGTCTTGCCAAAAGCGGTTGTTGCTGACAGCACTCCCAGGTCATACTTAAGCAAAGCCCTGGCAGCCGGTTTCTGATCAGCATTCAACTGGCCGCTAAACTTAACTTTAATAGGTTTACCTGGATTGGTCTTATCATCAAGGCGATAAGTGACATTTGCTTCGTCCAGCAAACGTTTCAGTTCATCTTCACAACCACGAGGAATGCCCAAGTATTTCTCCGTTTCATCAAGGGTAAAGATAATCCTTGGTTTATCATAGGTCGGCAATCGCAAGGCTTGGGACTTATAAAACTCGGGATTTTTAAAGGCAGCTAATCGTTTAATTCTGGTTAGAACTTTCTGCGAAAGGCCTGTCTTTTCCAAATAAAGCATATTGGCTTTTACTATATCCACAGTATCCGGAAAATCAGCTTTCCCCAATGTTAGTCCAGGTTTTCTCTTTTCCCAAGGTTTTGTTTCTTCTTCAGCCTCCACTAAAATGCCAAGCTCATCATTCTTGCTTAAGGCGCCAATTTTTTCTTGGACTTTAGCCGCTGATATCTTCTTAATCGCAGACAAATAAGCCCACTGATCAGGATAAGGGATAAAATTCTGATCAATAAAAACGCTGTTGCCGCACTTGCGGGCTTGCCCTTGCAGAGGCAGAGCAATTAAATTACCAAACCCGCCTGTAGGCATTAGGTCCTGGCTGGGGAACAAACGATCATAAGACCTGAAGCTGATTTCATGGTGGCTATTCATGGCAGAAGTCAGCAAAGCACTTCCCAATTTACGAGCCATAGCCGCTGGAATCGGCTCTTCAAAAAAGATCCAGACATGAGCACCTTCACCTGAACGAGACCGTTCAACAGAAATGGATATATCGGCATTTAGGCAAGCCAACCTAAAAGCAGCAATGTCTTTTTGCCAGCCGGTATCATCAAAATCAATAGCCAAAAAATGGCAGTTTTCGTCCTTTAACAACGGGTATACGCCAAGCACATCTTTGCCTTGGCTGTGCGCTCCCTTTAAATGAGCCTCAATTGCAGATTCATTAAGGCTGGAAAACTTACGGTTAGGACAACGCGCACAACGATACCTTTTTTTATCGCATAAGTTAGGCAACCACTCATGCTCACAAACCGGCTGATAACCGCTCTTTTTAGTAGCTCCGCTATACCAGCGCCTAGCATAAACATCTTCCCTGCCTTTAAACAATGACATGAATAATGTAATCTTTTCTGCAGGGGAACTGTTATTGTTAATTCTAGGAGATGGTGCGGAGTCGGATATTTTAATTGGAATACTTTGCCCACAAGAATCATAGAGTTGCAAAGGCAAATCCAACTGCTGGCGCAGTTTTGCATTCTCTGTTCTCAACGCGTCATTTTCTTTTTCAAGTGCCTTGTAAGCAAACAAAAGATCTTTGTAGTTTTCGTAGTCGTAGTTCATAAGGGTATTTCGTTTGGTTGTTTTGAATATTTCAGTTATTTTTTTAAAACATCAACTAGTGCGGTTAGAACAGAAGCTAGTTTGTTCGCCATTTCATTATCGGGGAGTGGAATTTTTACGCAGGATTTCCCACTGACTTTGTCTTTTTCGATAAAAGACGAAATAATGGATCTTTCGCCATTATTAACAGAGGCGGCAATGCCCAGCTTTTCCAGAAAATTCAACCCAGCGGTAAAAAGTTCCTGTATAGGCTCAACTTCCTTTAATTTCTCTTCCGGCCCTGCCTGCTCTGATTGCTTTTCCAGCCTTTGTTCATCCTGGTTTAATACTGGCGCATGTGCTTCTCCCAAGGACGGCCTGACAATCTGTTCAATTGTCTTCATAAAGCGGGTAAATTTACTTTCTCCCATGAAGACCTCATTTTGTCCGCCATCCAGGACACCTTCAAACATTGATTTCTTAAAACCGATCAAGCCCAGTAATCTTTCTTCGATTGTCCCAGCCGCAATAAAATTTACAACATTAACCGCTCTGGTCTGCCCCAGACGGTGGACCCTGCCAATCCGCTGCTCCAGCACGGCAGGATTCCACGGCAGATCAAGATTTACAACAATTGAAGCGCTTTGCAGGTTTAAGCCCACCCCGCCAGCATCCGTAGAGAGAAACACCCTGCTTTGGTCATCATTCCTGAATTTATCCAGCAAATCCTTACGTTTGTGGCTGGGCACGCCCCCGTGTAAGGACAAAAAACCTATTTTATGCTTTGTTAAACGCTGCGCTACCAGCCTTGTCATTCTCTCCCATTGGCTGAAAACCACCACTTTTTCCTTGCTTTCCAGCGCTTCTCCCAAAAACTGCGTCAGCTCATCCAGCTTCGTGCCATAATTGGTGCTTTCATCCAGGATAAAAGTGGTATTACAAACCATGCGCATGCAATTAAGCGCAGCCAGCAAGATCCGCCTTTCCTTTTCTGTTAAAAACTTATAACGCGCCCATTTATGAATCAAACGGCTGGCTGTTTTAGCATTCTCCTCGTGAATTTCCCATTGCTGCTCGGTGATTGGCACAAAGAAATTTTTATCCATTCTTCCTGGCAGTTGCGTCAAAACGTCTTTCTTGTTACGGCGGATTAAAATATCAGAGAGCGTTTCGCCAATCTGGTTTAAATTCCGGTAACCAACCACCTTCCCTTTTATATCCAACATTTGATGGTTGGCCAAAAACCTGAATAACGGCCCCAGTTTATAGCGATCAATGAATTGGACCACAGAATGTAATTCTTCCAAACGGTTCTCCAGCGGGGTGCCGGTTAGGACAAGAGCATAAGTAGATGATATGTTTTTAACGCTTTGCGCTGTTTTAGTCTTCCAGTTTTTAATCCGTTGGGCTTCGTCCAAAATCACCATATCCGGCGTCCACCCGGCAATAAACCCAAGATCGCTGCGAATGGAATTATAAGAGACAATTTTATAAAACGATGGCGCCAGGTATTGTTCTTGCCTTTTAAAATATCCTCCTTCAATCACCCTGGTGGACCGATAAGCAAATTTCTTAATTTCTGCTTCCCATTGGTATTTCAAGGAAGTAGGGCAAATAATTAAGATTTTTTCAATGCCAAATTCTTTGGCCATTAATTCTACAGCGCCAATGGCCTGCACTGTTTTCCCCAATCCCATATCATCGGCGATAAGCGCGCGGCCAGCCGCAGCAGCAAAAAGAATGCCTTCCTTTTGGTAACAATACAATTTTGTTTTGACCAAATGATCAAACCGTTTACAATCCGGGCCATCAGGATATTTTTGGGCGATTAGCTGCTTTCTCCTACGATTGTCCCTGACATCAATAATAAAATCCAGGGCATCGTTATAACACCTAAAATCAGAATCAAATTTAATAGCCGCCTCCGCAAACTTTTCAAAGCGGTCAAAGGCTTCTGGCAATAATATCCTGTTTTCATCAAAATATTGGGCTGCTAAGGCGCTGATTTCCCTGATCTTTACTGCCCCAATTCTTAAAATTACTTTCCTTTCCGCGCCATACTTTAAAAAAACCGAAGAATAAGGCTGGACAAACCCTTGCCTTAATAATTGTTTTGCGTTTTTTTGTTTTTTTAGTTTATGGAGGGTGAATTCAATATGCTTGCAGGTTCCAAGGGTATTAACGGCAAAATCGGGACAGGAACAAAAATTTAGCCCTTCCTCTTCGCTGCGGATAGCAACTTTATAAGTCTTTTTGCTCTGCGGATTAGTGACTTCAAAATCAGAAAAGATGGGATGCGAACCAGTATTTTTGAGCCTAAATTTTTGCTGTTGTCCAAACTGGCGGCGTAAGGCCTTTTGCCATTCCTCATAAGTCAGGTGCGTTGGTTTATGGTAATAAGGAATTTCTTGTTTGGTTTGATTCTTTTGCTCCTTTTGCTTAGTTATGACCATATTTTTTTACTCAACTACTACCGACTAAAGTCGGTAGGTTGATTTCTCCCCACGACTAAAGTCTCCCATGCCTTCCACCACCGCATCCTCGACACTAAAATCTTCGCTTACGGGTTCCCGCCCCTGACTCTCAATGTACTGCATGATTACCTCATCCGTCACGTTCCCAGAACTCACCACAAAATAGCCCCTCCCCGCAGAATTACTTTTCGGTATTTCGTGATCCAAACAAAGTGCATTTTTATGTCGTGAATCGTATGAGTCCCTGTTCGGTAATTTTTCATGCTTCACAGCATACTAAAGTCTTCGCCTAAAGGCGAGGGATATACACCCGACCCGAGTGTGACATTATACTTTACGGGACTCTCTTACGCAATATCACGCAAAATAAAATTAAAAGAAAAGTAACTATTGTATGTAAAGACAAAATATGAAGAAAGAAAAAATTGATAAAATCACCCAATATTGGGCTACACATGCCGCTTATGACCTAGAAACAGCCAGCGCTCTTTTTAAGAGCAGCCGCTATTTATATGCCTAAAAACAATGGTCTAAAAAAACAATTGACGATTACCTCAAAGCCATCTCCCGAATATTCCCCACACTTCGGTGTGGGGTGGCAACAAAACAATCAAAAAGCTACTTAATCGCCCGATAAATTTTTTCCGTGGTCAGGCCGCAAATATCCAACAACTCGGCTCGCGTGCCTTGCTCAATAAATTTATCTGGTATGCCCAAGCGTTGCACAGGCAAATCAATTCCTTCAGAGGAAAATAACTCCAGTATTGCCGACCCAAAGCCCCCCTCAAGAACCCCTTCTTCAATCGTCACAACTTTATCAACAGACTTAACTGTATTTAAAATCAAATCGTTGTCTAAAGGCTTCACATAACGAGCATTAATAACTGTTGCCGCAATGCCATCCTTAAGCAAAAACTTAGCCGCCTCTTTAGCCGGATAAACCATTGAGCCTACCGAAATAATACAAATTTTTGAGCTTTGATCTTGGATCTTGTGATCTGTTTTGATCTTTGAAACTTGAACTTGGGATTTATAAACAATTTCCCCTTTCCCAATCTCTAAGGGCTCAATTTGTTCACTAAGCTCCATACCTGGCCCTCTCCCCCTCGGGTATCGCACCGCTATCGGCCCATGATGATTCACTGCTGTAGCCAACATATTCTGCAGCTCATTCTCATCTTTTGGCGCCATCACCACCATATTAGGCAGAGAACGTAAAAAAGCTAAATCAAAAACACCATGATGGGTGGGGCCATCTTCACCAACCAAGCCAGCCCGGTCCAAACAAAAAACCACCGGCAAATTCTGCAAACAAACATCATGAATAATCTGATCATAAGCCCGCTGCATAAAACTGGAATAGATGGCCACCACCGGCCTAAAACCGGAAATGGCTAGCCCAGCAGAAAAAGTTACGGCATGCTCTTCGGCAATGCCCACATCAAAAAACCGCTGGGGAAACTTTTTAGCAAAATTCTCTAAGCCAGTGCCATCAACCATTGCGGCTGTTACAGCAATTATCTTTTTGTTTTTTTCTGCCAACCTGGTAATGGTCTGTCCAAAGATCTTCGTATAGGTTAAGCCGGAACCATTTTTAGCCTGACCGGTCTTAATATCAAAGGGCCCCACTCCATGAAACCGACTGGGGGATTTTTCTGCCGGAGGGTAACCCCGGCCCTTTTTGGTATGAATATGAATCAGTACCGGCCCCTTGATTTCCCTGGCATGGTGCAGGGTACTCATAATTAGAGGAATATTGTGACCATCGATAGGACCAAAATATTTAAACCCCAATTCCTCAAACATGACATCAACCTTAAAACTAACCACAATATGTTTGGTGCGGTCTTTTAATTTCTTGGCCGCTTCAAAAAGCGACGTGCCAACCTTAGGGATTTTTTTTACCAGTTTTTCAATCCGGTTTCTTAGCTCAATATAAACATCACTGGTAGCAACTTGAGTTAGATAATTGGACATCGCCCCAACGTTCTTGGAAATTGACATCTCGTTATCATTTAAAATCACAATAAAATTGGTTTTCAAGTTGGCAACATTATTAATCCCCTCGCTAGCTATGCCACCGGAAAGAGAACCATCGCCAATCACCGCTATAACCGAAAAGTCTTCCCCTTTTAAATCTCGGGCTTTGACTATCCCCAAAGCGGCAGAAATCGAAGTGGAAGCATGGCCAGCCACAAAAGCGTCATGAGGACTTTCCGAGGGTTTGGGAAAGCCGGAAATCCCACCCAAGGTTCTCAAAGTGTGAAAATTATTTAGGCGGCCGGTCAGGATTTTGTGGGCATACGCTTGGTGGCCAACATCCCAAACAATCTTATCTTTGGGACTATCAAAACTGGCATGGAGGGCAACGGCTATTTCAACAGCACCTAAACTCGGGGCAACATGACCACCATTAACGGAAGTAACTGCAATGATTTTTTCTCTAACTTCGGCAGCTAATTGTTCCAGCTGCTTCCCGGAAAGTTCTTTTAATGTTTCGGGAAGTTTTATCTTATCTAATAAAGTAGACATAGTAGGTTATTAATGTAACGATGACAGCCAAAAAAACTCCAGCAATTACCTCTATCACAGAGTGGCCTAAAATTTCTTTGAGTTTTTCCACTTTAACCTTGCCGGTAGAATAAATATCATCAACAATTTTATTCAAAATTTCTGCTTGCTTACCAGCTGCCCGTCTCACCCCGGTAGCATCATACATAACTATTAAGGCAAAGACTGAACAAGCAGTAAAAAGCTGGTTTTGCATTCCAAGCGTCAAGGCAACAGACAAAGTTAAAGCGGTGACAGAGGCAGAGTGAGCCGAAGGCATCCCTCCAGCTTCAAAAAAATGCCAAATATTCCAATCATGATCTTTTAATCCATAAATCAAAACCTTGATCATTTGAGCCAGAAACCAGGCAATTATTACAGCAATCAGAGAGAAATTACTAAACACATGAAACAACATTTCTTGGATCATTCTTTTACTCCTTTTATTAAGCCCTCGGCGATTCTTAAATCCTCTGGGGTTGTAATTTTTATATTTTGATACGAACCCATTACCATCACCACAGGAACATCCAGCTTTTCCACTAACATGGCATCATCGGTAACAACGCCCTTATTATACCCTGCTTTGTAAGCCCGAACCAGAAGCTCTTTTCGAAAGACCTGCGGCGTCTGCGCCAGCCAGAGAGTGTCCCTATCAAGTGTTCTTTGAATTTGGAAATTGGAATTTGGAAATTGGGATTTATTTTGATCTTTGATCTTTGAAGTTTGGACTTGTTTGATTGTATCTTTCACCGGCACTCCTACTACAACCGCTCCTGATTGTTTCGCCTCTTCAACCGCTCTCTCAATAATCTCTGGAGTAACAAACGGCCGCGCTCCATCATGAATAGCCACGATATCAGTATCTTCCGGCAAAGCCTTAATACCATTATAAACAGAATCTTGCCGCTCATTGCCACCAGCCACTATTTTTTGCAATTTTGAGAACTGGAACTGCTTGGCTTTTTCAAGATCACCTTCATTCACAACTAAAACAATGCCAGCAATCACACTGCAGCCCTCAAAAACAGCTATGGCCAGCTCAAGCATTGATTTACCGGCAATTTCCAAAAATTGTTTGGGCTGCCCCATGCGCTTGCCAAACCCTGCTGCAGTTATAATTGCAATTGTTTTCATAAGTTTCTCTGTAGTTTTGTCAAAATTCGACAGCCTCGTTTCGTAACTACGACCATCTCTTCAACCCGCACCCCACCCCAACCTTTAATATAAATTCCCGGTTCAATGGTTATGACTGTTCCAACCTTGAGCCTGTTCCTGTTTCTTCTGGAAATCTTCGGGACCTCATGGATTTTTCGACCCACCCCATGCCCGGTAGTATGAATAAAATACTTGCCATACCCTTGCTCACGAATATAATCCCTGGCTGCAGCATCAACCTCAGAACAAGCTATCCCTGCTTTAACTTTTTTGATCGCCCTCCTGGAAGCTTCTTTGACTATAGAAAAGATCTGCTCTTGTTTTTTGTTTGGTTGACCAACAATCTTTGTTCTAGTTATATCCGATAAATAACCATTACATACAGCCCCAAAATCTACCACCACCAAGTCACCATTTTTGATAACCTTATTGGTAGCAAACCCATGAGGAAGGGCGGAGCGTTTTCCCGAAGCAACAATAATCCGGAAAGCCGGCTTACTTTTATAGTTATTCAAAGCATCTTTAATGTACTGGGCAACCTCAACTTCTTTCATCCCGGCAGAAACTTTCAGAGAGGCCAAAATAGATTCGGCAATTCGAACGGCTTTTAGTTGAGATTTGCTCATTAATTAGTCTTTCGTCATCAATCGTCAGTCGTTAGTCTTCAAGAAATAAGATTAACAACTGCCTCTAAACCCAAGAGGTAACTATTTAAACCAAAACCAGAAATTTGGCCAGTTGCAACAGGGGCAATTACTGATTTGTGGCGAAACTCTTCCCTTGCATAAATATTGGACAGATGCACTTCAACTGTAGGCAATTGCGCTCCAACCACTGCATCACGGACTGCTACAGAATAGTGAGTGTAAGCTGCCGGGTTGATTAAGATAGCCGCAAAGCCATTTTCTTTGGCAGAACCAACTTCTTTGCATATTTCTCCTTCACCGGAAAGCTGAACTGCTTTAATCTCAACCCCTAAAAACTTAGCTTTTTCTTCTAAGGCTTGATCAATATCCTTAAGAGTAGTTTGGCCATAAACATCGATTTCGCGTTTGCCAAGTTGATCGAGATTGGGACCGTGGATAACTAAGATTTTCTTTGACATAACAGCCTCCTTGAAAGCTAGAAAAGTCTAGCACAGACAACAACAGACAACAACAACTTATCAAGGCAAAGAGAAAATGCTATACTCTTAAACTCATGAGAAAAGATAGATTCCTCGTATTAGTTAGAATAGGTTTGATTATTTTTTTCGCTCTAATGGCAATTGCCGCCGCAGTGATGCTTAATGTTTTACACAACCTACCCAACATAAACAGTTTGAGTTCCTATATCCCCAGTGAAACAACCTTAATTTTTTCCAGTGACGGCCAGGTTCTAGCCCGTCTGCACCAGGAAGAAAACCGCCGGGTTGTCCCCCTATCCCAAATCTCCCCCTACCTGCAAAAAATCGTCATTGCTGTTGAAGATCCCAGATTTTATCAGCACCATGGCTTAGATTTTATCGGCATTGTCAGAGCCGGCCTGAAAAACATTGTTTACGGTCGTGTTAAGGAAGGCGCCAGTACCATAACTCAACAATTAGCCCGCGCCCTATTTTTAAACCGTAAAAAAGTTATCAGCCGTAAACTGGCCGAAGCTATCCTGGCAGTGCAACTTGAGCGTCGATATACCAAAGACGAAATACTAGAACTGTATCTTAATAATATATATATGGGACATAACGCTTACGGTATTGAGTCTGCAGCCAACCTCTATTTCAACAAAAAAGCTGCTGACTTAGACATCGCTGAGTCAGCCATGATCGTCGGTTTAATTAAAGGACCAGAACTCTATTCCCCCTATCGTAATTTCAAGGGAGCTAAAACAAACCAGATTTACGCCTTAAATAAAGCTTTAGAACAAAATTTTATTTTTGAGCGGGATGCTAAACTAGCAGCTATAGAAGAACTGAAGTTTTCACCCCAAAACCTGCGTCGTTACGGAGAAGCTGCTCCATATTTCATCAGCTATGTCCTCAAGCAATTAATTGATCTGTACGGTAAAGAGCAGGTCTATCACGGCGGTTTACGTGTTTACACCACCTTAGACAGTAACATGCAGGCTGCCGCAGAATCAGTCGTCACAAGCTTTGCCAGCAAAGAAGGTGAAAAATTTAATTTTTCCCAAGCCGCCCTACTCTCCATTGATCCCCGCACGGGCTACATCAAAGCCATGGTTGGCGGCGTTGATTTTTATACGAGTAAATTTAACCGGACCACCCAGTCCAAACGTTCCCCTGGTTCGGCTTTTAAACCATTTACGTATACAGCCGCCATGGAACAGGGTATTTCGCCGGGAACGATCTTGCAAGATACCTCAACAACCTTTGAGGTTTATCCTAATGAATGGAATCCCTCTGGCACCTGGGCTCCTAACAATTACGATGAGAAATTCCGAGGAGCAGTAACCCTACGCTATGCCCTGGAAAAATCACTTAACATTCCGGCCATTAAGATTTCAGAACGTGTGGGACTCCGCTCTATTATCAATGTTGCACGCAGAATGGGCATTATAAGTCACCTAGAACCTGGATTAGCCCTAACTTTAGGAGCCTCAGAAGTAACCATGCTGGAATTAACATCAGCATACGGCACTTTTGCTAATTCTGGAATCCATGTGGAACCAGCCAGTATTATTAAAATTGAAGATCCTAATGGGGTAGTCTTATATAAAAATACCATCAAAGAAAGTCAGGCACTGGATCCCAACATTGCGGCGGTCATGGTTGATCTGTTGAAGGGGGTTATCTTGCGCGGAACTGGCATTCGTGGTCAAATTTACCGACCTGCGGCCGCTAAAACCGGCACTGCCCAAGAATTTCGTGATGCCTGGTTTGTCGGTTTTGTCCCCCAACTCGTTACCGGAGTTTGGGTAGGCAATGATGATAACGCTTCCATGAAGGGGGTGGCGGAAGTGGCTGTTTGCCCACGCATCTGGAAGGAATACAATCTCAGAGCCCTGGCCAATCTGCCCAAACTTGATTTTCCTCGACCGGAAGGTCTGGTAGAAGCAACTATCTGCATTAAGTCAGGAAAAATTGCTCGACCTTATTGCCCTAAAGAAGACCAGCGCACAGAAAAATTCTGGCTAAAAGATCTACCAAAAGAGAAATGCAATATCCACAAATCTGCAGAAGAGTTATACCAACAGGAGGTCAAGAAGAATGAAGTCACTGAAGTTTGGAACTGACGGCTGGCGGGCAGAAATAGCCGCTGACTTTACTTTTGAAAATCTTGGGCTGGTTACCCAAGCGTTAGTTGAACATTTATTGGAACAAGATACTGCCAAAAAAGGCATTGCAGTCGGTTATGACAACCGCTTCCAATCAGAATCCTTTGCTAAGCTAGCTGCAGAAATTTGCTCTGGAGCAGGCATTAAAACTTATTTAAGCGATAAGTCTGTCCCCTCTCAAGTTACTTCTTTTACTGTCAAGAATCGCGACCTAGCCGCCGGCATCATGATCACCGCTTCCCACAATCCACCACAGTGGAATGGTTTTAAAATTAAAGAAAATTTCGGTGGCTCCGCTTTTCCTACTACAACTAAAGCCGTAGAAGCAAAAATCAAGGACACTTTACACATTAAACCTTCAACCTTAAAAGTTTCCCCCTCTGACTTCCAAGCTGATTATCTTAATAAAATCAAAGCGCTTATTAACCTGGATTTAATCAACAATCCCAAAATCAAAGCGGTTGTTGACCCGATGTATGGCAGCGGCGCTGGTTATTTTAGAGCCCTAGGGGTTAACGTTGTAGAAACCAGGGGCTACCGCAATCCCCTCTTTGGCGGGATAAATCCTGAACCATTACCAGTTAATCTTGAAGACTCATTTTCTTTTGTTAAAGAGATAGCTTTAAAATATTCTTCAGAACTAACTGCCTGCATTGTTTTAGATGGTGATGCTGATCGCTTGGCGGCCATCGACGGTTCTGGTCAATTCATAAACACCCACAATATTTTTACCTTGCTGCTGCATCATCTAATCGTTCACCGTAAGCTCAAGGGAAACATTGTTAAAACCTTTAATCTCACTAATTTAATCGATAAGCTCTGTCAGGAATATAGCTGCAAATTGCATGTTACCCCAATTGGCTTTAAACACGTGGCTGATCTGATGTTAAAAGAAAAAATCCTGCTTGGTGGGGAAGAATCTGGCGGCATGGGCATCGGTTTAGAAGGCTGGATTCCAGAACGAGATGGAATCTTAGCTGGCCTAATGCTTCTAGAATTAATGGCTTATGAAAAAATGACCCTGGCTCAAATTCTAGACGGCATAATGAAAAAACATGGTTATTTTTATTATGATCGGGCTGACATTCACACAACTAAAGCTCAAGATATCGTCCGGAGATTGAAACAAGTCCCACCAGAAACATTTGCCAACAAGAAAGTTACTAAAGTAGAAACATTAGATGGTTTAAAATTGAGTTTCGATAACGAAAGCTGGATTCTCTTCCGCGCGTCAGGGACAGAGCCATTGCTACGTGTCTACGTTGAAGGTCGAACTGATGCTGAAGTTAAACAAATCCTAGGGGCTGGGGAAAACCTGATCAACCAGTAATCCCTTCCCCCTGCACTACGGCACCTACTGCGCTACAGTATTACTCTCTCCCTCTTCCCCCTTCAACTCCGCCTCAAAGGCTTCTTTCTTCTCAATCCTCTTGATCTCTTTAAGCTCAGTCTGGTATTCTGCCGTAGCCTTTAGCTCTTTAAATTTATCACGCAGTCTCTCATGCAAGGCTTTGTTGTCGCCAGCTAAAAGAGAAACGCGGGTATATTGTTTGATTGCCTTCTTATTATCGCCATCCTTTTCATAAAACTGGGCCAAAAGCATATAAAGCTCCGGGTTCCCCCCCTGTAAACTTATAGCCGCCTCATATTCTGTAACAGCTAAATCTTTTTTGCCAATTGCAGCAAAGGTGTCACCTAAGAAAACATGTAAATATGGGCTAACCGGATTTTGGACAAGCGCTTTTTTATATTCCTGGGCTGCTTCAAAGAATCTTCCCTTAAATCTTAAAGAGTGGGCCTTTAATTCCGGTTGAACAATCTCTATCTTAGCTTTGTTGCGCAACTCCGAACTCCATTTGGTAAAAGCTGAAGCTTGTTTTTGTTTTAAAGCTGCTTGCTCAATATCTTGTTCTTCACCTTTAAAAGTTCTCAAGCGAGAATCCCCCACTTTAATAAGATGATAACCAAAAGGAGATTTGACAATACCACTAATCTCTCCAACCTTTGTGTTGAAAGCTGCTTTTTCGAACGGCTCAACCATTGATCCTGTTGCAAAATAGCCCAAATCACCGCCATTAGCAGCAGAACCTGTATCTTGTGAATATTTTTTAGCCAACGCAGAAAAATCCTCTCCGGCAGTTATTTTCGCCAACAGCTCTTTTGCCCCAGCTTCGGTAGAAACAAGAATATGACTAGCCCTAATTTCCCTTAAGTCATTAGGTCCAACGACCACATTACTCCTAATTTTATTAGCCATTTTTTGAACCAACATCTCTTCTTTAATCATGTTTTTAAACTGGCTCATTGTTAAGCCCGTTCGTTTCAAAGCCAGCTCTAGATCGGCTCTAGATTTAAGCTTTTGCTGGGTAATGATACTATCAATAGCCATGTCAACTTCACGACCAGAAATACGAACTTTTTTCTTGGCTTCCTTTAACATTAAATTAAAGTCCACTGCCTGCTCCAGGGCTAAACTTTGAATAAAGGGAATGTCGGAAATTGTCAACTTATCTTGACCAAACCGGCCAATCAAACGATTGAGGATTTCCCGATAGCGTAAAGGATCAAGCTTCTGACCATTAACTTTTGCCAGGGCATCTGACGGCTTCTGCCCTCCTGTTCCTCGACCCATCGTGGCACCCAAAAAAATCGAAGCCACAAAAACAAAAGCCACCACAATTAGAACACCCTTCATTTTTTTACGTAAAAAAGTTAACATCAATATCCTCCTCGCTAAAATTTTTGTTTTAAGACTTTGGAAACTGAAATATAGGCCCCCAGCATACCTAGGGCCGTACCGCCAAAAATCATCACCACATAAACAACTAACAACAATCCCTGGTCAGTCATGATCGGTAAAAACGGTAAAGCCAAAGCAAGGCGCATAGCAACCGCATCATAAGCCAATTTAAGAATTAAAAAAGCACTTACCCCGCCTATGACTCCAATAATAATCCCTTCAATAATAAAAGGGAATTTCACAAAAGTATTGGTTGCTCCCACTAGTTTCATAATAGAAATATCAGTTTCACGCGCCAAAACAGTTAAGCGAATAGTATTAACCACAATTAAGAGAGTAGCAATTGAGATTAGAATAACCAGCGCTGCCCCGCCAATTCTAACCGCATCCACCAACGACTTAATCTTAGCAACCATCTTGTCGCTGTAGCTAGCCTCAACAACAAGGTCGTTTTTTACTACCTCATCTGCAACCGTAGAGAGCAACTCAGGCGTTCGCACCGTTAGCATAAAACTATGCGGCAGCGGATTATAGCGGACAACCTCATTAAGGTCCAGCTTGGCCCCAAAATCTTTTCTAAATTCTTTCCAGGACTCGTCATTAGAAATATATCTAACTTTAGTTACCCCTTGAAGTTTGGCTAGCTCAATCTGCAGGGCCCCCGCCTCCTTAAGAGAAATATCCTTATCAACATAAGCCACAACATCCAAGCGAGAAGAGACATCCCCTACCACATTACCTAAATTAATCACCAGTAACAGGAAGATGCCAAAAAGTACTAGACTAACAGTAATAGTCCCAACTGCAACTAAGCTCATCAGTGCCCCTCGCTTAAAAGAACGGAAGGCCTCAACTATAAAGAACTCTATATTGCTAAACATTGTAACCACCTAACTGCTGATCCCTAACAATTCGACCGTTTTCCAAGGCCACTACCCGCCTTTTCATATCATCAACAATACTTTTATTATGGGTCGCAACTAAAACTGTAGTATTGCGCTTATTAATTTTTTCCAGTAACTGAATAATGTCCCAGGAAGTAGTGGGATCAAGATTGCCGGTTGGTTCATCAGCCAGGAGAATGGGAGGATTATTAACAATTGCTCGAGCGATACAAGCCCGCTGTTTTTCCCCACCAGACAATTCATCGGGAAAGGCACTCGCTCGACGCAACATACCCACCAGTTCTAAAGATTGCATTACTTTGCGGCGGATAGTTGAGCGGGGTGCTCCAGTAACCCTTAAAGCAAAGGCCACGTTTTCAAAAACCGTACGTTTGGGTAAAAGTTTATAGTCTTGGAAAACCACTCCGATGTTACGACGCAGATAAGGAACCTGCTCGGCATCAAGCTCCGCCACATTAACACGATCAACAATCACTTTGCCCGAACTGGGATTTTCACCACGATAGAGCAAACGCATCAGGGTAGTTTTGCCTGCCCCGGAAGGTCCAACAATAAAGACAAACTCCTCTTTACCAATGTTCAGGTTAACATTGCAGAGCACATCAATGCCATTACTATAAGTTTTTGAAACATTAATCAGTTCAATCATTTAAGCCCAGCTTTTGGAAACCAGAGACTGAACGTCCCTGCCTGCCGGCCCGCTTCGCCGCGAGGCGAGCAGGCAGGGACGCAGGTTTCCACCAAACAAATCAAGCATATAACGGGAACTGCTTACATAACTCCGCTATTCTTCCGGAAACCGTCTTCTTGATATTTTCGTCTTCAACATTACTTAAAACCTGCCCAATCAATTCGGCAATTACAGTCATCTCAGCTGCCTTCATTCCACGAGTGGTTAAAGCTGGTGTCCCAATACGAATACCGGAAGTAACAAAAGGTTTTTCCGGATCAAAGGGAATAGTGTTTTTATTAACAGTAATGCCAACTTGATCCAGAGCCTTCTCAGCTACTTTACCGGTTATTTTTTTGGCACGCAGATCAACCAACATTAAATGGTTATCGGTACCACCAGAAACTAAACGCAAACCAGCTTTGACTAGTCCCTCAGCCAAAGCCTGGGCATTGGTAAGGATTTGTTGCTGATATATTTTAAATTCAGGGGTCATCGCCTCTTTAAAACAAATTGCTTTAGCGGCAATGACATGTTCCAGCGGACCACCCTGAGCGCCAGGAAAAACCGCCTTGTTAACTTGTTTGGCATATTGTTCTTTACAGAGTATTAGGCCAGCTCGTGGACCACGCAAAGTTTTGTGAGTTGTGGAAGTAACCACCTCAGAAACAGGCACTGGAGACGGATGAAGACCTGTAGCAACTAAACCGGCAATATGAGCAATGTCCACCATTAGAATCGCCCCTACCTCATCGCAAATCTCCCTAAACTTATTGAAATCAATAATCCTAGGATAGGCTGTTGCCCCAGTCACAATCATTTTGGGCTTGTGTTCCAAAGCCAATCTTTTTAACTCATGAAAATCAATTGTTTCCGTTTCTTTATTAACACCATAGGAAATAAAGTTAAAGTAAATACCAGAGATGTTGACTGGGCTACCGTGAGTTAAGTGTCCACCATGAGACAGGTTTAAACCTAAAACCGTGTCTCCTGGTTTAAGAAACGCCATATAAGCTTCGAAATTTGCTTGCGAACCAGAATGGGGTTGTACATTAGCGTGTTCCGCTCCAAATAATTTTTTGGCTCGCTCAATTGCTAAAGATTCAGCTTTATCAACAATTTCACACCCGCCATAGTAACGCTTGCCTGGATAACCCTCGGCATATTTATTGGTTAATACAGAACCACAGGCTTCCATAATCGGTCGGGAAGTGAAATTTTCCGAAGCAATCATCTCTAAACCATTTTGTTGTCTGGCTAATTCCTGGTCAATAATCCGGGCAATCTCTGGGTCAACTTTTCTGACTTGATCAATATTGAAGTGCATAATAAACCCATCCTTTCCGGTTAACTTTCTCGTCAAGTATAACAAAGAAAATGCCTTTGGTCAAAAAACTTGGAACTGCTTAAAAAAGTCTTATTTACTCCGCGTAGGCGACCCTCCCTGCCTGCTCGCCTCGCGGCGAAGCGGGCCGGCAGGCAAGGTTAGGGTCGCCATTACGACAAAAACAGCAGAGCCTAAGAGGCTCTGCTACGCGTTTTTAGGTCGGCTTGTAAAGAAGCTATGTTTTCGCTATAATATCTTTCTAATTAGCCCATGGTAAACAATCAAAAAAACTGTCAGGCCTGCGGCGGAAAAGTAACCATTGAAAAGGTCAATCTTGAAGAATATGAAGAGGGAAAACTTTATTTGATGGAGAAAGTTCCGGCCTATGTTTGCCAGGATTGCGGCGAGATCTGGGTACCGGAAGAAATTATGCAGGAATTTGAAAAGATGATTAGTTTGGCTCAAGCAAAAAAGACTAATAACAACAGAAAGGGGTAAACAATGGAAATCGTACTTGGTAAAGCAAAGAAAGCACGGAGGGTTTATGGCTTTGATGAAATTTCTTTGGTGCCGTCAATTGTTACGGTTAACCCTGACGACACCGATGTCTCTGTAGAGATTGGCGGTCGAAAACTGGAAGTTCCCATTCTTGCTTCTGCAATGGACGGAGTTGTTAGCCCAAAAATAGCTGCCCTAATGAGCCAGCTTGGTGGTCTGGGGGTTTTAAATTTAAATGGTGTTTGGACCCGCTACGAAGACGCCGAAAAAGTTCTGCAGCAAATCTCTAGCGTTAGCAAAGATGAATATGTTGCTTTAATGCAAAAGGTTTATCTTGAACCAATTAAGACGGAACTGGTCACCAAACGCATTAAAGAAATCAAAGCACTTGGCGGCATTGCAGCTGTTTCTTCTGTTCCCCAAGACGCCTTAGAACTTGGTCGGATTGCCAAAGAAGCCGGAGCTGATATTTTTGTTTTACAATCAACCGTTATTTCTACCAAACACAAATCAACAACTTCTGAAGCTTTAGATTTGAAAAAATTCTGCGAAGAAATAGAAATTCCGGTACTGGTTGGCAACTGTGTTACTTATGAAGTAGCCTTAACTTTAATGGGCACTGGAATTGCTGGTGTTTTAGTTGGGATCGGACCTGGTGCGGCTTGTACCTCAAGAGGAGTATTAGGGGTTGGTGTTCCCATGGCCACCGCAATTTCAGATTGTGCCGCAGCCCGTGATGCTTATTTTAAAGAAAACAATATTTATGTGCCAATTATTGCCGATGGCGGCATGGTTGTTGGCGGCGATATTTGTAAAGCCATTGCTTGCGGGGCTGATGCGGTAATGATCGGCTCACCGATTGCTAAATGCTCAGAATCACCAGGTGGAGATTATCACTGGGGCATGGCAACCCCATCTCCTACTCTACCACGCGGATCAAGAATTAAAGTTGGCACGATTGGCAGTCTAAAAGAAATTTTGGTTGGGCCAGCCAGATATGATGACGGCTCAATGAACTTTGTTGGGGCTTTAAGGACCTCTATGGGAACCTTGGGCGCTCAAAATCTTAAAGAGATGCAACAAGTAGAAGTGGTGATCGCCCCTTCGATTCTAACCGAAGGAAAAGTTTACCAAAAAGCACAGAGTTTGGGAATGTATAAGTAAAAAGTCTGGCAGTCAGGAAGTCTTGCAGTCTGGTGGTTTTTTTAACTCCTCACTTTAAAATCAACGAATCCCAGTCTTTTACTACTAGAAGGATCTTTTAATAACAATTTATATTTGGAGCCGAGTCGGCAATCAGCAGTTATAACTCCATCTTCCCTGGTATGTATCTCAACATTCCTTGATCCTTGTTTTAACTCTAACCTCACTTCTTGATTTAAATTCAATCTAATCTCAACCCCACCCTGGGGCAATAATAATATTTTAACATTGCCTCCTATCCCTTTAGATTCTGTAATCTGCGCATATCTTATTCTTGGTTCTTTGGCTACTTGTGACTGTGGGGTCTCAGGCAGTGGGGAAACGGTATCTGCTTCAACAGATTTTTTGGACGGCCCGTAAGGTTTACTAGCAACAAAATTTATTCTTTTTGGCAAATGTTGAACCCAACCAGTTTCAGTCTTATCCAATGTTACAACTGCAACCTCATAAGAGACTCCGGCTTCCAAAGCAGCTTTACTAAAAATAAAACTCGCTGTGTTTTTTCCTGAACCCGAAAAAACAACTGCCTGTTCTTCAAGCTTTGCCCAAGTTTTATCCTCGCTTACTAAAAAAACACAAACGCCATCAATAGCTTCTCCCCATTCAAGTTCTATTTTTAAACCACGATCCGTTTCACAAACATTTATATTAGGATAAATATATTCTCCGTTCCTATAACCATTCTCGTATTTATAATGAAATTCAATCGGCTCCGCTATTCTAGGTTGAAGTAGAGATTCTGTCTTTTTGGGCAGAGCAGATGACTCTGTGCTCTCAGGCGAACAAGGTCGTTCTCTAGGAGGAAATAATCTTCTATAAGTTTTACAAACCCAAGTTCCAGACATTGATAAATTATCCTTTTTTTCGTTCGTTTTTTTCGTTCGTTGACTCAAAGTAGCAAACTCGCTATAATTGACTCACTTTACTTTCGGTAAAAGTTAGAAAGAATTTCACGTAATTATGAAAAAACATGATCTAATCGTCGTCCTCGACTTCGGAGCCCAATACTCCCTTTTGATCGCCCGCCGGGTTCGTGAATGCAATGTCTACTGCGAAGTTAAACCGTATGATACCTCTGTAGAAGAATTAAAAAAGATCGACTGCAAAGGAATAATTCTCTCTGGCGGACCCAATTCGGTCTATGATCAGGATGCCCCAAAAACAGATCCAGCCCTGTGGACCGCCGGCATCCCTATTCTTGGAATCTGCTACGGCACTCAACTTTTAGCCAAAGAATTAGGCGGGGAAGTTAAACAGGCTCAAAAAAGAGAATACGGTAAAGCCCTGCTTAAAATTGAGGACAAAACAGATTTATTTGCCGGTCTGGCCAATGAAATTCAATGTTGGATGAGTCATGGCGATCAAATCACCAAATTACCGGAAGATTTTAAATTTAAGGCCTGCACAGACAATTGTCAGGCTGCCGCTATCGGCTCTAAAGACAAGAATATTTATGGCGTTCAATTCCATCCCGAAGTTCTCCACACTCCCCAGGGCTTGGATATTATCAAAAACTTTCTCTATATCATCTGTCAGGTCAAACCAACCTGGACAACTAAAAACTTTGTTGAATATGCGGTTAACAAAGTTCAACAGGAAGTTGGTCAAGAAAAAGTTCTCCTCGGTCTTTCTGGCGGAGTTGATTCAACTACAGTTGCTGCCCTACTTAAAAAAGCTATCGGCGATCAGCTCACCTGTGTTTTTATCGACCAAGGATTTATGAGGAAAAATGAAGCTGCCAAAATTGTCGAATTATTTAATAAGCATTTTAAAATTCGCCTGATTCACGTTGATGCTCGAAAACGGTTTTTTGATAAATTAAAAGTGGTCACCGATCCGGAAGAAAAGCGAATGTTGATCGGCACAGAATTCATCAGAACCTTTGAAGAAGAAGCCAAAAAACTGGGGACTTTCCCCTTTTTAGCCCAAGGCACACTTTATCCGGATGTGATTGAATCCGCTTCCGGAACTACGGACACTGGCAAAAAAGCCGCTAGAATCAAAAGCCACCACAATGTTGGCGGCTTACCAAAGGATATGAAATTCAAATTGGTTGAGCCTTTACGCAAACTCTTTAAAGATGAAGTTAGATCATTAGGCAAAGAATTAGAAGTTCCAGACGGCATCGTTAACCGGCAACCATTTCCAGGTCCAGGACTAGCCATTAGAATTATCGGTGAAGTAACAGAAGAAAGGGTTAAGATCTTACAAGAAGTTGACGACATTGTTGTCACCGAAATCAAAAATGCCGGTTTATATCGTGAAGTTTGGCAATCTTTTGCAGTTTTGTTGCCAATTCGAACTGTGGGTGTTATGGGCGATAAGAGAACTTATTTAAACACTGTGGCCGTGCGAGCCGTTGCCTCCAAAGACGCCATGACTGCTGACTGGGCCAGGTTACCATATGATTTATTAGAAACCATCTCTACACGGATTGTTAATGAAGTTCCTGAGGTTAACCGAGTGGTTTACGACATCTCCTCAAAACCCCCCTCAACTATTGAGTGGGAGTAGACAAATAGAAGTTGGTTTCATGGTTCGGATGCCGGTATTGATGATAGAAACAGGAGATAGAAATTAGCTTCTCTGGCATCAACCATCTGCACCCAGCTTCCATACTGTCTTCCAAACCCAAATCCTATTTTCTAACCTCAGCCCTGGCCTTTTGATGTTCAGCCCAAGTTTCAGAAAAAATGTGTGAGCCGTCAGATTTAGCCACAAAAAATAAATACTTGGTTTTCGCTGGATAGACTGCAGCTTTAATTGATTTAATCCCTGGATTACAAATTGGTCCTGGCGGCAAACCATAATTAAGATAAGTATTATAAGGTGATTTGACCTTAAGCTGTTCCAAGTAAACTTTTGGCGTCGGATCGTTGAGAGCATATTTAATAGTCGGACATGATTCTAAAGGCATATAGATCTTCAAACGGTTATGATAAACAGAGGAGATAATTGCCCTGTCTTCCGGCTTTTGCGCTTCTTTTTCAATAATAGAAGCTAGCGTCAAAATCTCATGTAAATTATATTTTGTTTCTTGTGCAGCTGTGCGCCAAAAAGGTAAAACCTGTTCTTCAAACCTGTTTAACATTCTTTCCACAACAACCTCATTGCTGGTGTCTTTAAGTAATAGATATGTATCGGGGTAAAGGTAGCCTTCTAACGACTCGGAAGGGATATACTTAAAAACCTCCCAATGCCTGTTGCGCAAATCTTCTTTAATGCCATTCTTAGCCAAAGACTGAAACTTAAGCCCATTACCAACTTGGTTTTTTTTCAAAATCTCGCCCATCTTATAAATGGAACTACCTTCAGGAAAAGTTACAGGCACCTGTTCTGGAGAGACAATCTCTCCCTTTTTCAGCTTTAATAAAATAATGATCAAGGGTTGTGAGGGAGAAAAGGCATATTTACCGGCCTGAATACGTTTACTAATCCCCAAAACCTTAGCTGCAAAGGCAAAACTACTGTGCTGCTTAATTACTTGGGAATCCTTTAAAATTTGTTGCACCATAGCCGTCGAAGCTCCTTTGGCTATCGCAACTTCAATCAAAGAAGAATCATAAGGATTGGCTGCCTGAAGAAGGGAAATGGCGAACAAAAGAGATGAAATCCCAAGCGCCAAGATCAAAGCCACAAACAAGTTCCAAGATCCAAAGCCAAAGCTCAAAATTCTCGAAAATTTGATCTTTTCACTTTTATCTTTGATCTTATTCATGATCTCTTCGAGTCCAGATACCCCTGCAACATATACGTCGCCGCAGACTTATCAATCACCTTTTTGCGTTTTTGCCGGGAAAGACCGGCCTCAATCAAAACTTTCTCGACCCCTGCCGTAGTTAATCGTTCATCCCAAGTAGTAATCTTTTGAGTAAATTTAGCTTTTAATATTTCAACAAATTCTAAAACCTTTTGCGCAGAAATCCCAATCTCTCCACTCATTGTCTTGGGCAGGCCAACAACAATTTCCTCAACAGATTCATACTGCTGGATAATTTCCGCTAATTTAGAGAGGTCTTGATCCAGGTCATCAGAACGATGAATAACCGTTACGGCTTGGGCAATCATACCAAGGGAATCTGAGACAGCAATCCCAATTCGCCTTGAACCATAATCAATTGCCAGTATGCGCATTATTGGGCAGGGCAAGTAGAGCTAAAACCTTGTCAAAGCCTGCTTTAATCTTAGCTGGGTCTTTGCCGCCTCCTTCAACTTTTTCATCCTTACCCCCACCCTTTCCACCAATCACCCGGGAAAAGACTTCGGCAACCAGCTTGGCAGAATAGCCCTTGCTAACCAAATCAGGAGTAACCGTAATTAAGAAAATAACTCGATTAGGCAGAGAAGTCGCTAAAACTAAAACACAAGATTTAGCCTGCCCCTTAATCGTATCGGAAATTTCTCGCAGCATCTGCATGTCATAATCTTTAAATTCTTTTAATAAAACCTTTACTTCTCCAAGCTCTATTATTTCAGCAAGGTACGTACCGGCCTCAGCAGAAACATTGGTTAGTTTTAGTTGCCGGATCTCCTTTTGTACTTTCTGAATGCGTTCATTTAACCATTCGACTCTACCAGCCAAATGATCCAATAAGTTGCGGACATGTTTTGAATCGTGACGATCGAGCGCTTGATTAAGACTTTCAATCTCCCCTGTTTCGATTTCAAAAATATCTGTTTCTACAAACTTGGCATTACCCAACTTACCTTTTTCATGTTCAAGGTCACGATAAAAAACTATTAGCTTGTCAATTGCTGTTTGATCAGCCTTAACTTGGGACAACAAAGAGCTTATTGCGACTTGGCCTGCCACGGCTTCAATCCGACGCAAACCGGCTCCCAAAGAACTCTCATTAACTATTCGGAAGAAATAAATATCCGCAGTTGAACGCACATGTGTACCGCCACAAAGCTCCAGACTATAATCGGCAATTTTAAGTACTCGGACTTTGTCTCCGTACTTTTCACCAAACAGAGCCATCGCCCCCATCTTAACCGCATCTTTGTAAGATTTGTTCAAAACTTCGACTTTTAAATGTTCTTTAATTTTCTTGTTGACCAGGTCTTCAACCTGAGCAAGTTCTTCCGGAGTAACCGCTGATATATGGGAGAAATCAAACCTTAATTTGTCCGGCCCAACGTATGAGCCTGCTTGTTTAACATGCCCACCCAAAACCTCCTGCAAAGCTTTATGCAAAAGATGAGTGGCTGTATGATGAATAGAAATAGCCTGTCGCCTTACCTGGTCAACTGAAGCCTCAAGACTGGTATTTTCTTTAAGTCCAATAATATTTTTAACTTTATGAAGAATCACTTTTTTCGGTGTAATCAGAGTATCAACAACCTTAATTGTTCTTTCGCCATCATTCAACAGACCTGTATCACCAACCTGTCCACCACTTTCACCATAAAAAGGAGTCTTGTCTAAGATAACCAGGTCTTTCTCCTCAAAGACAGCCAAGACTTTGGCATTTTCCGCCGTCTGCTCATAACCATCAAACTTAGTCGGCTTAAAGCTATCTAAATTAATTCCAGCCAAATCTTTTTTAGCGTCAGAGCTGC
The DNA here is from genome assembly GCA_001771545.1 of candidate division WOR-1 bacterium RIFOXYB2_FULL_42_35. Taxonomy (GTDB): domain Bacteria; phylum Margulisbacteria; class WOR-1; order O2-12-FULL-45-9; family O2-12-FULL-45-9; genus XYD2-FULL-41-8. The sequence continues at coordinate 33,025 of MEUC01000008.1, forward strand.
CGGCACTCCTGGCCCTTTCTTTCTGCGCTTCCATGTTAGCAGCAAAGCCCTGCTCATCCAGGCTGAAGCCTTTTTCTAAGGCAATTTCCCTAGTTAGTTCAACTGGAAAACCGTAGGTATCATGCAATTTAAAAACCGCTTCACCGGGAATTTTTCTCTCCCCTTGATATTTATTCAGCAAATCATTAAAGAGGCTTAAGCCCTGCTCTAAAGTTTGAAAAAAGTTTTCCTCTTCTGTTTCAATAATCTGCAGAATAGACTTTTCTTTTTCTTTGAGCACAGGATAAACGGCTTTCATTTGCGCCACAACTTCTTGGGCCAATTTGAAGACGAAAGGTTCATTGAGCTCTAACATCTTGCCATGTCTAACGGCCCGACGAATTAAACGCCGCAAGATATAACCGCGGCCAACATTAGCAGGAAAAACACCATCGCCAATTAAATGGGCAGTTGCTCGAGCATGATCAGCAATAATCCGTAAGGACTGTTGACTCGGGCTCTTTTGAGGAGAAAGCGCTTGAACCTTATTAATCAAGGGCACAAACAAATCGGTCTCAAAGTTTGAATCAACCCCCTGCATAATTGAGGCAATCCGTTCTAAGCCCATACCGGTATCAATATTCTTATTCTTTAAAGGGATTAACTCCCCTTTGTCATTGCGGTTAAACTCCATAAAAACCAGGTTCCAAACTTCTAAAAACCGATCACAATCACAACCAGGAGCACAGTCGGGTTTTCCGCAACCCAAACGAGGTCCTAGATCATAATAGATCTCCGAACAAGGACCACAAGGACCAGTTGGACCAGCAGCCCAAAAATTATTTTCTTCATCCAAACGCTTTATGTGATCTTCAGAGATTTTAATTTCATTAAGCCAAATATCATAAGCCTCATCATCTTTCTCATAGACAGCAATAAAAAGCTTTTCCTTGGGAAGCCCCAACTCACGGATTAAAAAGTCCCAAGCAAACTCAATGGCTTCTTTCTTAAAATAGTCTCCAAAAGAAAAATTACCCAACATCTCAAAAAAAGTGTGATGGCGCAGGGTCTTGCCAACTTGCTCCACATCATTAGTGCGCAAACACTTCTGCACAGTCGTTGCCCTGGCAAAGTCAGCCTTTTCCTGACCAAGAAAGATCGGTTTAAACTGCAGCATCCCAGCTAAGGTCAAAAGAACTGTCGGATCCTTTGGCACCAAAGAAGACCCTGGCAAGATTTTGTGACCTTTGCTCTCGAAGTATTTTAAGAACTTAGCTCTTATATCTGAACTTTTCATATTCCACTAATTATAATATCTTTCCGACTATTTTTCGAATCTCTTTTTGGACAGCATCTAAATCATTCTTATCTGTATCAATAACTTTGACCCTGTTCTGATCAGCCCGGGCAATTTCCAGATACTTGGCCCTCACCCGTTGATGAAAACTAATCTTTTCACTTTCAAAGCGGTCTTCCTTGCCCTTGGTACTCGCCCTTTTCAAGCCAACCTCTGGAGAAACATCTAAAAGAATTGTTAATTGCGGCACAAGCCCATCAGAAGAAATCATATTAACATAACGAACCAGATCCTCCGGCAGTCCCTGTCCACCAATCTGGTAAGCCAGAGTCGAATCGTTATAGCGGTCACAAAGAACAATTTTTCCCTGTTTAAGCGCCGGTAGAATCAATTTTCTGACATGCTCACTTCTGTCCGCCGCAAAAAGAAAAACCTCGCTCAACTTATCCAAAGACATCTCAGGAAAAAGCAGCAGCTCACGCATGTGCTGACCGAACTGAGTCCCACCCGGCTCATGAGTCAACAAGACCTTATGCCCCTTTTCCTCAAGGAATTCTTTTAATCTTTTCGCCTGCGTTGTCTTTCCACAGCCTTCTGGACCTTCTAAAGTTATAAACATTTCCTATTCTCCCGCTGCCAAACTAAACCCTAAGCTGAATTCTCTGCGCAAAGAGCGGTATTTGACAATTAAATTATAGCAATGCATCCTAAGATAGAGTGAGTAATCGATATCTTCCGGCCACCAGGTATCGACAAAATATGAGGTATAGATCCCAACCCCGGTACCATCAACCAAATAGAGGAGTTCCGTAGTGAGCCGATCGGCAGAACTAAAACGATACCTTTCAAAATTGAGCGGGCTCAAACCACGATTTAAGAAATAGTGATTGTAACCCAACTTCAAGGATAAATTCTCGCTAAGCCTTTTTCTGACATTAAGCCCCCCGGTACTTTGCAGCCAACGAGAGCCATTAGAATAAACCCTGCCATCAAGCCCAATAAATGGGGTTAAAGTACCCAGCCGGATTTCCGGTAAATCTTTATATAAAACGATAGCCCCGCCACCCTGTAATAGTCCATAAATATTATTCTTCTCGGAAACAGCCGCCCCCATTACCTCGGCATCATAGTTAACATCTTGTCCAAAAACCTTTGCCTCTCCCCTTCTTTCCTTTACAACTACTTTAGGATAATAGCTAACTCTCTCATAATTAATCCTCTCGCGAAAAAATAGGGTTGTTTCTAATTCATACTGACGATATTTGGGCAAAGCAAACAGAGCAAAAGGATCTCGCTCTTTGTCACCTAATTTTTTGCCAAAGTAATAACGATGGGTAAGCCCACCCCAAAGACCTTCAACAGTATTGCCATAAACCCGCACATTCCCCTCATTATCATCATCCACAATATAATTGGCCTCCACCCCCAAACCAAGACCTTTTTTGCTGGCATAATTGATACTATAGCTACCAGACAACTCACGCCTGACATGCCAAGCTAAGCGCTCGTTAATATACCAGCCGTCTTCATCATTGGAGGAAACCTCAGGAAACGGCGGCAAGTTTTTACGTTTTCGTTCATCATCACGCATGTCATAAATATAGGTAGGGACCGGCACCAAGGGGAAACGGTCGAACCAGAAAAAGCCCCAATAGGCTACCAGCCAACCATATTTAGGATAGAGAGTAATATCTTTGGCGGTTATGTGGTAGTGAGGATGATCGAGATTACAAGTAGTAAAAGAAGCATTTGACAGATAAAAATCTTCCTGACTAAAATTAATTTTCTTGCCCTTTAAATGGACCCCTTGATAAACAAAGTCTACGTTGGTTGCTTCTCCTGTTCTAGTCTTAACCTCATATTCCAGGTTTTGCCCTTCAATTGTGAGACCGTTATAATCCAAGATAAAACCTTGATCTGCAAAAACCTCTTCATTCCCTTTATCATAAACAATATGATGGCCATGGATCGAAACATCTTTATAAATAACTTCAACAGATCCACGTGCGTCAACCTGCTTGGTCTCCTTATCGTAGACAACACTGTCGGCGTTGATAACTAGATCGTTGGGTTGGGCAAGAACAGGGGAAATAATTAACAAGGAACAATTAACAATTATCAATGAAGGAATAATACATTTGTATACCACATGCCGAAGGCAAACAATCATATGACTACGCGACTTCCTCGTAACGAGTTTCCTTACTGCAAAACTTGGTGATTTCTTTACGAAAGACTAATTCCACAGTACCAGTCGGGCCATTTCTTTGTTTGGCAATAATTATTTCGGCAATATTTCCCCGGTCAGAACCAGGATTATAGTAAGCCTCGCGATGAATAAACATGACTAAATCAGCGGTTTGTTCAATTTCGCCAGATTCACGTAGATCAGACAACCTGGGAATACGATCGGTGCGTTGCTCTACCGCTCGAGATAATTGGGAAAGGGCTAAGACAGGAACATCTAATTCTCGAGCCAAAGTTTTTAGCGAGCGGGCAATTTCCGAGATCTCCTGAACCCTGTTTTCAACCCTGCCGTGACCTCGCATCAACTGCATATAATCAACAATAATTAAACCTAACCCCCGTTCCATCTTCAACCTTCTGGCTTTAGCCCTAATCTCTGTTGAGGTTAGAGAAGGAGTATCGTCAATATAAATCGGTGCTTCAGATAAGCGGCCCAAAGCACGAGTTAATTTTTTCCAACCCGTATCAGACAAGCTGGCTGTTTTTAAGCGCTGAGCATCGACTTCGGCCTGAGAACAGAGCATCCTCTGAGCCAGTTGTTCTTTACTCATTTCCAGGGAAAAAATAGCGACGGGAATTTTATATTTGATGGCTGCGTTTTGGGCAATATTTAAACACAAGGCTGTCTTACCAACAGAAGGCCTGGCCGCAACAATAATTAAATCGGAATTTTGAAAGCCTGCTGTGAGCTGATCCAAATCAGGAAAACCAGTTGGCGTACCGGTTAAAGCTTCTTTTTTATCATAAAGGGAATCAATTTTATCAAGCACCCCTTTAATGACCGAATCGATCTTGTGAAAACCTGTGCGCACCCGTTTCAAGGCGATATCAAAAACAGATTTTTCTGCCTGATCAAGGATTTGGTTAACATCCTCGGTTTGGTTAAAGGCCTTGGTAACAATATTTGTCCCGGCCTCAATTAAGCGGCGCAGCAGCGCCTTTTCTTCCACAATTTTGGCATAATATTCAACATTTGCGGCTGTGGGCACAGAATTAATCAGATCAGCAACATAGATAGAACCACCAGCCAGGTCAATTCTACCCGCTTTACGCAAAGCATTAGTAACTGTGACTAAATCAACAGGTTCAGCTCGATCAAAGAGTTCAATAATAGTTTCGTAAATGTAACGGTGGGCTTCACGGTAAAAGCTATCTGGTTGCATCAGCTCAACTGCTCGCATAATAGCATTTTTATCCAAAAGCATGCAGCCAATTACTGACTGTTCGGCGATTAGGTCTTGTGGGGGGATCTTCACTTCAACCATAGTTTGTTTATTCTAGCTCATTTAACAGGGTGATTCAAGAATTGTGTGCTATAATTTTTGTGTAATGCGAATAGAGTAATGGGCCCTGCCTGCTCGCCTCGCGGCGAAGCGGGCCAGCAGGCAGGTAATGAGAATAAAAATAGTACATTCGCATTACATATTACACATTACTGACAAAAAGGAGCTAAAACAATGCTAAAAACCTTCGCCTGCCTGTTTCTGACTCTGATCCTCCTCTCCCCCGTTCAAGCTATAGCAAGTAAAACCGATTTGACCCAAATAATTGTGACCGGCCAGGGAGGAGTGCAAGCCACGGCTGATTTGGTTTACATCACTCTGGGAGTTAATCAAACAGAAGGCTCAGCTAAACAAGCCCAAGAAACAGCCGCCAAAAAAATGTATAAAATACTCGAAAAGCTGGATCTAATTGGCATTAGTAAAAAGCAAATTGAAACAACCAGAGTTAATCTTGCTCCTCAATACAAGTACGAAGGGGGCCAGAGCACATTAACCGGGTACTCTGCAGAGAATTTAGTGAAAATCACTATTGATAACTTGGATCAGGTCGGCAATATAATTGATTCTGCTATCGCCGCTGGAGCCAACAAGGTTAATAACATCACCTTTACCCTCAAGGATAGTTCCGCCCATGAAAATATGGCCCTGGATATGGCCTTTAAAGAAGCTAAGGCTAAAGCTGAAAGTTTAGCTGCCGTAGCAGGACTGACTTTAGTTAAAATTTCTAGCATTCAAGAAGCTGGCGCAACTGTGAGAGACGACGCTCGGGCTTTTATGGCTAGCAAAGAGAGTAGCGGTAGTACCCCTGTTGTCCCAGGAAAGATTGATGTAGTAGGAAACGTAACTGTTATCTACGAATGCAAGTGATTAAGAAACCTTAGCCCCACTAGCAATATCTTTCTCTACAGTAGTACAAACCAGAGTGCTGCGATCTTCTGGATGCGCACAAAGGATCATCCCGCGACTTTCAACCCCGCGAATAGTCCTTGGTTCTAAGTTGGCTAAGACTAAAACTTTTTTGCCCGGCAAATCTGCCAACGAATAATGTTGTTTAATTCCAGCCACTAATTGTCGTCCTTCCCCACCGATATCAACCGTTAGTTTGTAAAGTTTATCGGCTCCTTCAACTTCTTCCGCAGTTTTAATTTCTGCCACTCTAATATCCAATTTCTGAAAGTCGGCAAAACTAATATTATCCATTATTTTTCCCCTTTCTCGAACAACTCAACCTGTTCTTGTAAACGATTCCCTGCCGCAGCCACAAACCCGGCAAAAAGAGGGTGCGGTTTAGTGGGACGAGATTTGAATTCCGGATGATACTGAGTGGCTAAAAACCAGGGCAAGCCGGGAATCTCAACAACCTCAACCAAATTTTTCTTCTCATAAATCCCTGAAAAAACCATCCCAGCTGCTTCAAATTGCTTTCGGTACTCATTATTAAATTCATAACGGTGACGATGGCGCTCTGCAACAGTATCAGCCTTATAGGCTTTTTGCAGTAAAGTCCCTTTCTTAATCACGCAGGGATAGGCCCCTAAACGCATGGTGCCGCCTTTGTCTTCAATCCCTTTTTGCTCTAGCAACAAATCAATCACCGGATGATCTGTTTCAGGATCAAACTCGGAAGAATTAGCCCCTTTTAATTTGCAGACATTCCTGGCGAATTCAACCACAGCACACTGCATCCCAAGGCATAAACCTAAAAAGGGAATTTTATTCTCACGAGCAAACTTAATGGCTTTAATTTTTCCCTCAATACCCCGAGGACCAAAACCACCAGGCACCACAATACCATGAACATCACGAAAAACCGGTTCAATCTCTTCTTCCCCCTCAAGTTTCTCGGCATTAATCCATTCAAAACAAACCTTAAGACGATTGGCAATGCCGCCATGTTTTATTGATTCAACAATACTAATATAAGAATCTTCTAATTCAGTATATTTTCCAACGATAGCAATCTTTACCTGTCTCTCCGCCAGCTTAGTTTCTTCGACCATCTTTGCCCAATCACTCATATCACCCTTTTTAGTGGGCAAACCCAAACACTTAAGCGCAATAGTATCTAATCCTTCTCGCTCCAGCGCTAAAGGAACCTGATAAAGCAGCGGCACATCAACCAAACCAATCACTGCCTCCTTGGCAACATCGCAGAAAAGAGAAATTTTATCTTTAAGTTCATTGCTTAAAGGCTCTTGGGAACGACAAATAATAATATCCGGCTGAATACCAATCTCGCGTAACTTCATAACACTGTGCTGAGTAGGTTTGGTCTTAAATTCATGGCTGGTATTCAAATAAGGAACCAAGGTCACATGGAGATGGATACAGTTGTCACGACCAACATCCTTGCGAAATTGCCTGATCGCTTCCAGGAAAGGCAAACCTTCAATATCACCGACTGTGCCGCCAATCTCACAAATAACCACATCAAACTGTTCATTCTTCGTAACTGCCCTTATTCGGGCTTTAATTTCATTAGTGATATGAGGGACAACCTGAACTGTTCCTCCCAAGTAATCGCCCCGTCTTTCGCGAGTTATAACCGACCAATACACCATGCCGGTGGTAATATTATTTGATTTTTCCAGGTTAACATCAATAAATCTTTCATAGTGACCCAAATCCAAGTCTGTTTCTGCCCCGTCTTCTGTCACAAAAACCTCGCCATGCTGGTAAGGATTCATAGTGCCCGGATCAACATTGATATAGGGATCAAGTTTTTGAATGGTAACGGTTAAACCTCGAGACTTAAGCAAGCGGCCCAAGGAAGCTGCTGTAATTCCTTTCCCCAAAGAACTAACCACCCCACCAGTTATAAATATATATTTACTCATCCACCTACAGCCTCCTCCTCATTTTTATTGGTTAATCTAACAAGTTTAACCCTGGTAATCCTGCGGCGATAAACCCGCTCAACACTGATCGACAGATTTTCGTAATGCACCACATTGCCAACTGCCGGCGCCTTACCCAATTTTCCAAAAACAAAACCGCCAACCGTGTCATAATCTTTCTCCGGTAAATTTAAGCCCAATTCGTCATTAAGATCATCAGTCGAAACAAGACCATTAACAATAAAAGTATTTTCCGCAACTTTTTCGATCATGCGTTCGTCCCGCTCAAACTCATCATGGATCTCACCGACAATTTCTTCGATCAAATCTTCCAGGGTAACTAAACCGGAAGTCATCCCATACTCATCAACAATAATTGCCGAGTGGGTACGGGCAGTCTGCATCTCGGGTAAAAGTTCGGCAACCTTTTTAGTTTCAGGAATAAAAGTTGCCTTCCTCAACATTGCCCGAACATCTTTACTATCTTGAAACTTTAATAAATCCTTAGCATAAATAAAACCTATAATATTATCCAAACTCCCTTCAAAGATCGGGACACGAGAATGACCCGACTCAATAATTAGTTGTATTATCTCGGCCACAGACTTATTAACTTCCAGAGCAGTAATATCCGGCCGTGGGGTCATTACTTCTCGAACAACAGTTTCCCCAAATTCAAAAATCGAGGTAATCATCTCGCGTTCATCCTCTTCAATTACCCCCTCTTTTTCACCGGCAGCAAGAATTAATTTTATTTCATCTTCAGTTATAAAAGGTCCTTTTTGTGGAGCCTTGCCCCCCAAAAGATAAATAAAAGGCCGACTGATAAAACCGACAAAATAAGCTAAGGGCCGTAGAATAAACTGCAAATTAACAATAATTGGAGCAGCAAAGAGAGAGAACTTTTCCGGATTTCTAAGCGCCACGGTCTTGGGAGTAATCTCTCCAAAAACCAGGATCAGAAAGGTTATTACTCCTGTTGCCACTCCCACGGCTGTAGCCATATTTCCCCAACCCCAAATAGCCATTTGTCTGATACTGATCGAGGTGGCCAAAGCGGCAGCGGCAATATTAACTAAATTGTTGCCTATTAATATTGTAGATAAAAATTCCGCTGGTTTTTGTTTTAGAATCTCAACTTGTTTTGCGCCCTTCAGTTTATGGGCTACCATCCGGTTTAAGCGGATCTTAGACAAGCTGGTCAAAGCCGTTTCAGCAGCCGAGAAAAAAGCCGACAAAACAAACAAGGTCAATAATAAAAGTATTTCCATCATAGTATTTTTGGCACCAAGATTAATAAACCGACCACAACCGCCCCAACGGCAGACAAAAGCACACTAGCAGCCGCCACATCCTTGGCTAGGGCCGCTTCCTTCCTATGTTCAGGGGAAAGGATATTAACCAGCTCCTCAATCGAAGTGTTAACCATTTCAATTACTATCACGGCAAAGATAGCAGTAACTAAAACTGCTAGTTCTAACAAGCTGACTTGTAATTGGGTAGCCACAAATAAAACCGCCAGCCCGGCAAAAAAATGAATCCACAAGTTGCGCTGTGTCTTGACCGCATGGCCAACGCCAGATTTGGCACACTCAAAACTCTTGATAAATTTTCTCGGCATCTCTCATTTTCCTCCCATGATCATAACCCAACAAATGCAAGACCCCATGAATAACCAATCTCTTTAATTCTTGTCGATAAGTTACCCCATACTGCTGAGCATTTTTCCTGGTTGTCGGCTCTGCAATCGCAATATCCCCAATCACACCATCCTCACCCATTTCAAAAGATAAGACATCGGTTGCTTGGTCTTTTTTTCTATACTTCTTATTAAGTTTTCGAATCTGTCGATCATCAACAATGACCAAGTTTATTATACCCCTGACCTTTTCCTTTCGCAAAATCTTTCTTATTAAAGTCTGAAACACTATACTTCCTTAATATCGGCACCCAAACTTCTTAGCTTATAAATCAACTTCTCGTAGCCACGCTCAATATGATGATCACGGTCTTCAATCAAAGTCTCTCCCTTGGCAGCTAAACCGGCTATCACTAAGGCAGCCCCAGCCCGTAAATCAGAAACCTTGATCGGAGCGCTGGAAAGTTCTGGCACACCGGTGATAATAGCACTCTGCCCTTCCAATTTAATTTCTGCGCCCATGCGTCTTAATTCATGAACACACATAAAGCGGTTTTCAAAAACTGTTTCAGTTATCACCGAGGTTCCCTGCGCCAAACTCAAGAAAGAACAAAATTGCGGCTGCATGTCAGTGGGAAAGCCCGGGTGAGGCATAGTTTTAAGATCAACAGCCTTGAAACCATTTTTAGCAGAGACCCTGAGATCCTTTGCCAACATTTCAATTTCAAGGCCAGTTTCTTTTAATTTTCTTACCACTGACTCAATATGCTCTGGCACAATATCTCGAATCAGAGCCTCCCCTTTGGTTATCGCCACAGCAAGAATAAAGGTTCCGGCTTCAATCCTGTCTGGAATAACACGATACTCTACAGGGGACAACTCTTTAACCCCCTGAATTCTGATTTCCTCTGTGCCAGCACCGGTAATTTTAGCACCAGCCAGATTAAGAAAATTGGCCAAATCCACGATTTCCGGCTCCCCAGCAGCATTTTCGATAATTGTTTCACCGGCGGCTAAGGCAGCAGCCATCATCACTGATTCTGTTGCGCCAACAGAAGGAAAATCAAGATAAACTCGATCCCCTTTTAGACCAGCTGCTTCAGCAATAACAAAGCCATGTTCAATGCGAACCTTTGCCCCTAAAGCCTCCAATCCCTTAATATGCAAGTTAACTGGCCGGGAACCAATGGCGCAACCACCCGGCAGAGGAATCTTAGCTAAACCCTGACGCGCTAAGATAGGACCAATCACAAAAAAAGAGGCCCGCATTTTAGTCACCAGCTCATAGGGCGCCACATGCTTGACTCCACGATTCCAAATCTCAACAGTATTTTCTTGTGAGGCAGAATATTCTGCCCGCAAGCCCAAGCGCTGCAAGACGCGAATAATTGTCTTAATGTCCAAAAGATCAGGAACATTGCGAATAATCGTCTTACCGGGCAAAAGAATTGTCGCTGCCAAAATTGCCAGCGCCGCATTTTTTGAGCCGGAGATTCTCACTTCTCCCGCCAAGCGCTTATTTCCATTAATTAATATTTTTCTCATTTATTAACTCAAATAGATTTGAATTCCACTGGTCGCCTTGAAGTTAGATTAAAATAAAACCTAATCGCCTCAACAATCCTTTTGGCTGCCAACCCGTCACCATAAGGATTAACCGCTTTGGACATTTTAGCATAAGCCTTCTTATCAACAAGCAGCTTATTGGCTGTCTTAAAAATCTTCTCTTGATCTGTGCCAACTAATTTAACACAGCCGGCAGCAATTGCTTCCGGTCGTTCGGTTTTTTCCCTCAAGACTAGAACTGGCTTACCTAACGAAGGAGCTTCTTCTTGAACCCCTCCGGAATCAGTTAAAATCAAATCAGCTGCATTCATTAAATGGACAAACGGCTCATAATCCAACGGTTCGATTAATTTAACAGCTGGAAGATCCCCGAGAATGGCAGTAACGATTTCTCGAACCAGCGGATTTTTGTGCATAGGAAAAAAAACTTCCAGCCTATTTTTATGTGCCGCAACTAAGCGTTTAACCGCCAAGCAAATATCTTTAAGCGGCTCGCCCAGATTTTCCCGACGGTGGGCAGTTAATAAAATATTTTTTTTATTAGGATCAACAGTAATTCCGGCTTGGCCAAGGTCATAGTTTCTTTTTACAACCGCAAACAAAGCATCAATAACAGTATTACCAGTTAAAAAAACACTCTCTTTAGTGATTCCTTCATTCCGCAAAACATTTAAAGCAGTTTTTGTCGGTGGGAAATGCAACTCGGCTAACCGAGTTGTTAATTGACGATTCATCTCTTCCGGATAAGGTTGAAACTTATCAAAGGTACGCAACCCTGCTTCAACGTGACCAACCGGAATCTTATGATAAAAAGCAGTTAAAGCTGCCGCCAGAACCGTTGAAGTATCCCCTTGAACCAAAACCAGGCCAGGCTGTTCTTTTTGGATAATTTCATCAAGCCCCTGCAAAGATTTCGTCATAATTTTGCTCAAGGTTTGCTTTTTTTCCATAATATCCAGATCATAATGTGGTTTAATCTGAAAAATCTCTAGAACTTGATCCAGCATTTGGCGGTGTTGAGCTGTAACCACGACGATAGATTCAAATTGCTTGCTGTGCTTTTCAATCTCGGCCACCACCGGCGCCATCTTAATGGCCTCTGGTCTGGTGCCAAAGATAGACATTATCTTCTTTCTTCTCATTAAAACCTTTCTCCCTTAAATTCTAAAACCCTCACCCATCTACGCTAAACACACCCCCCTCTCCCAAAGGGAGAGGGTATTAGAAAAATACATTATTCCCCTTCTCCCTCAGGGAGAAGGGGTCGTAAACTTTAACGCCAACGGGGATGAGGGCCATAATTATATTTTTCATCTCTGTAAAGCCATAACCAGCGCAATAAAACTCAAAATAAAACAGGCACTGTAGATTGCTAAAACCGCCTCGCGCTTATTAAACCCTGCTCGCAGCAACAAATGATGAATATGCCGATCGTCTGCCGCAAACGGGTGTCTCCCCTCTTTCAATCTTCTCCCAATCGCAAAAAGAGTATCGAAGATTGGCACACCTAAGATTAGCACAGGAACAATCAGAGCCACAACCAAAGTTGTTTTTAAAACACCAATAATCGAAGCGCTGGCCAGAATAAAGCCTAAAAACAGAGCTCCTGAATCACCGAGAAAAATTGTGGCCGGAAAAAAGTTAAACCGTAAAAAGGCCAGCGAGGTTCCCAGCAAGGCAATCAAGAGAATCGCGGCTCCAAGCTGGTGGGTTCTTAAAGCTACAAAAAAAAGTGTTGCCGCTGAGATGGCTGTTACACCGGTAGCTAAACCATCTAGGCCATCAATTAAGTTGATCGCATTAGTAATGCCAACCACCCAAAACAAAGTTAAAGGGATAGCAAAAATCCCAATCGCTAAAAGCCCATTAAAGGGATTATTGATAAAACTTATCCCTAAACCAAAAGAGATAATAATTAGCGTTGCTATAATTTGGCAAATCAGCTTAGTGGTAGCCCGCAAACCCCTGATATCATCAATAATACCTACTATTAATAGTAGGCTGCCACCCAAGAAAATCCCCAGCATCGCTTTAAGGTCAAGGTTAATATTATAGTAATTGGAAATAATCAGGCTGGTAATGACCGCAGCAACAAAACCAAGATATATCCCTACCCCACCTAAACGTGGCACAGGCAGTAGATGAATTTTTCTCTCTCCAGGCAAATCCACAGCATTTATTTTAATAGCAATTTTTTGGATGATTGGGGTAGTTAAATAGGTGACTATGAAAGCAACTACCAGGGTTATGAAGTATAAAACCATTATGGAATTGTATTGTAGCAGGGTTTAAGCGGTTATTCAAATCCTGCCTTGTTGAATAAGAGTGAAATTCCTGCCAATCACTATCTGCAAAAAGAGGGTAAACGCCAATAAAGGCGTAGAATCTCAAAAAGCCCTATATTGCCATTGAAGGTTTCCTTATTTACCCCTTCTCTCCAGCTCATATAATGTACCAGTCTAATGGTAGCTATTGAATCATCTGTTGTAATCTGATCAAATAATTTACGTGGTATAACACCAACCACAGGAAAAAATCTTCCACTCCAAGCCCTGGTTGCTGGGGCAATCTTGTCTACTAAATCATAAGGGGAAAATATTCGTGTAGCTCTATGCGTCAAAATAGTATTTACAGCTGCTAGTTTTAATCCAAGTTCTTCTCCTATTTCTCTAGCTGCTACAGCAGTAACTAATCCAGCTGAAACAGGCTGATCAATTTCTCCATTAACCATATCTGCGACATTAAAACGTCCAGATAAAAACAATGATTGCCCTCGTTCTCTGCCTTGTTCTGCTCGTTCAAAAACCATGACAAGATGCGGCATTTCTTCTATCATTAAGGCCACAAGAACAATTGGTTTAGCCATTTCCTTAGGAACTTGATCTTTAGGGAAAACTCCTGCAACTTTGTTACTAGTACAATGAAGAGCTACCAGGAATTCCTTCCCTCTTGTATCGAATTTTGGCTGCACAACTACTGAAGGAATCCGATCACGGTCAATAGGCACCCCAACAGGACGAAATAATGGATGAAATTTAGGTATATAAACAGTCATTTTAAACTCTCCTTTCAGAATCTTTTTTGGTTTTATATTTTTTATCGTTACTTAGTAAAAAAATCATACGATTTTAGTGCTTTAATGTTTAGCAATTATCCCCATGTCCAGCGTAGGCTAAAACTGTTTTTCCCGAACGCCCACCGGCTTTCCCCCACTTAATCTCAGCTCGTATAGGATGACCAAAGCTGAATCGTGGATATCGTTTTATAGTTACAGTTGTTACAGCCATGTTTTATTGCCTACAAATATTTATCGCCACTTCTCCCATAGAATTTCACTATTTTTTATGTTAAAATCACTAAACAATGAAAGATAAAATCATCGAAGAATTCCTCAACAAAATCGGTCATCTAAAAAACAAACTGAAGGCTATTTATCTCTTCGGTTCAAGAGCCAGGGGAGACGAAAAACCTTATTCCGATTACGATTTTCTTCTAGTCATGGAAAAAAGGGACGAAACAATCGTAGATAAACTTTATGACGCAACTGTAGACATCCTGATTGCCACCGGTAAGGTTATTTCACTAAAAATTTTCAAAGAAAAGGACTTTAAAAAACTTAGCGGCATCCCCACTCCTTTTATGGCCAAAATCCTAAAGGAGGGCATTAAACTTGGATAAAGAAACTAAAAGTTTAATTAAAGCCTACATTGAGAAAGCTCAAGAAAAGTTGAAAACCGCTGCTGGTTTAGTAAAAGATGGCTCTTATGATGATGCTGTTTCAAGAGCATATTATTCAGCCTTTCATGCCGCTTCTGCTTTGCTTCTAACCGAAGGATTGGCAACCGAAACCCATAGAGGATTATTAAATATTTTTGGCCTACATTTTGTCAAAACAGGTAAAATCGACAAAAAATTTGCCCGCTTCCTTTCAAACCTAAAAGATGACCGAGAAGCCGGAGACTACGAAGCTTTTTCCACTATAGACAAGCAAGTTGCGGAGAAAGCCCTGGGTGAAGCTACTGAATTTTTAAAAGAAATTGAGAAAATACTAGCCCGGTATTTGAACTAATGGTTGAACAAACACTAGCAAAAATCAAAGAAATTGAAGCCAAGGCGGCAGAATTAATCAAAAACGCCAAACAGGTGGCCGTTCGAACAGTTAGAGAAACAACAGAAAAACAGGTCAAAGAACTTGAAACATTAGAACAGGAGCTAAAGGCAGAGACTGAAAAACTGGTTGAGACTGAGAAGTTAAAAGCCCAGCAAGAAGCCAAAAACATCGCCACTGAGGCCCAAAAGCAAATAGCCAGCCTAAAAACAGCAACCACTCCCAAAATCGCTCAAGCCAAGAAGGAAATCCTTAAATGTCTATAGAGCCAATGGAGAAAATCCATCTTGTTGCTCTAAAACAGGACAAAGACCCCATCTTAAAAGCCTTGGAAAAATGCCAGCTAGTAGATATTCAAACTTTTTCCGCTAACAAAGAAGAAGCCCTCCCTTTAGAAGAAGTTGGGCAGCACGAATTTAACCTAGCAGAGATTAAATCAACTATCAGTTTTTTAGACGATATTGCCGAGCTAAAAAAGAGCTTTATTGAAACCTTTGTTCCACCAAAAGAAGAGACAACTGAAGAGGAAATCAATCAAACAGTCCATGAATTTGAAGCCAAAAAAGTCATTGCCGATTGCAAAGCCATTGAAAGCCAATTGGCTAACCTAAACAATTTAAAAAAAGAACTCCATTCAGAACATGATAAGCTCCTGCCCTGGACAACCTTAAACCTTAAACTTTCAACCTTAAACAATTTAACACAAACAAAAGTAGTTCTTGGCACTGTTAAAACAAAAGGTTTGCATGAGTTTCAGAATAAAGCAACAGCCCTCTCCCCTGCTGCTTCAATTAATCTTGTTAATCAGGACAAAAACACCTCCTATCTAGCCATAATCTTCTTAAAGGCTGAAGAAAAAGCTCTGACAGATTTATTAACCAAGAGTGGCTGGCAAGAAGCCAGTCTGCCTAACATTGAAAGAAGCCCAAAAGAGGAAATTGACAACATTCAAGGCTTACTCAAAAAAGCGGAGCTTGAAAGATCAGAGCATCTGGCAGCCGCCAAGAAACTTATCCATCACACAGTGAGATTAAAATATCTTTATGACCATATTTTAGGGCTCAAAAGCAACCAGGAACTCCAAGCCAAGTTTGCTGATACTAACTATACTTTTGTGATTGAGGGTTGGGTAAAGCAGAAAATGTTAACTGAGGTTAAAAAGAGGTTAAATGAGGTTTCTAAAAATGTTGCTGTCTATAAAATCCAACCTGCTGAAGGAGAAAAGCCACCAGTTGCCTTGAAAAATCCCGGCATCCTTTCCCCTTTTGAACTTATTACTAAAATTTATGGGACTCCAAAGTCGGATGAACCGGATCCAACCCTCCCTTTATCGTTTTTCTTTGCTTTGTTCTTTGGTCTTTGCCTAGGAGACTTTGGCTATGGTGTTGTTTTAGGATTAGTCTCTATTTATTTCTTAAAGAAGTACAAACTACCAGCCGGCGGGCAGAACCTCTTTAAGCTTTTATTGATAGGCGGTGGCTTTTCTGCCATTGTGGGAATTTTAACCGGCTCTTACTTTGGTTTTAATCCCCAAAACATTCCCACATCAATGTTGCCCTTGAAGCATTTATTGCTCTCAATAAGAATTATTGATCCAATTAAAAGTCCTTTGGTCATGTTAGTCTTTTCCTTGGCACTGGGAGTTATACAAATACTTTACGGCATATCAATTCAATTAATCCACCATCTAAAACAAAAAGAATACGTTGCTGCTTTTCTAGATGATGGTTTGTGGTTCTTTTTCTTAGCCTCAATTGTGTTTTTAATTGTATCCAGTGCTACTGGCTCGCTGAGCCACTTGTCCCCTATTGCCAAGAACATGACCATAGCCGGAGCAGTTTTGCTAGTCTTAACCCAAGGCCGCCACAAAAAGAATGTTATTCAAAAGTTTCTAAGCGGTCTTTTAAGTCTCTATAAGCTTTCTGGTTACATGGGAGACACCCTATCCTACTCCCGGTTACTCGCCCTGGGAATGTCGTCAGCCATCATTGGTTCTGTTATCAACATCTTAGCTGGTATGGTTAGAGAGGTTCCAATCTTCGGGATCATATTAATGGTAATACTGCTGATCTTTGGACACATCTTTAACCTACTGGTCAGCACCCTAGGCGCTTTTGTGCACTCAATTAGGTTGCAAATGGTCGAGTTTTTTAGTAAATTTTTCGAAGGAGGTGGCCGGGAGTTCCGACCTTACAAACGAGTTGCTGAATATACAATTATAAAATAAAAAGGAGGGTTTTAAAATGGGTTTAGGTTTAGCGTTATCAATGGCCGGAGTTGCAGTAGCTGTCTTGTTGAGTGGCATGGGTTCTGCTTGGGGAGTGGCGATTGCCGGAGAAGCGGCTGGCGGTGTTTTAACTGAAGATCCGGATAAATTCGGTCGACTATTGGTTATGATTGCCCTGCCTGGGACTCAAGGTTTCTACGGTTTCTTAGGTGGCTTTTATATTATGATGAAGATCGGACTTTTAACCGGAGTACAGCCAGTTTCTGCAATGGCAGGCCTGCAATTATTTTTCGCTGCCCTCCCGGTTGGCTTAACCGGTTTCTTATCAGCAATTTATCAGGGGAAAGCAGCTGCTGCTGGGATTTATTTAATCGCCAAACGGCCAGAAGAAATGGGTAAAGCTATTATTATCCCTGCCATGGTGGAAACCTATGCAGTGATCGGTTTGCTGGCAACCATTTTGATGGTCAGCGGAATAGTCTTATAGTTTAGTCGCACTTTCCCAAGGACAATTAAATATGAGCATCAACGAAATTGAACAAAAAATACTAGAACAGGCTAAGGCTGAAGCCAAAAAGATTGAGCAGGAAAATTCTGCTGCCATTAAGGTTTTAGAAGCAGCCCAGACCCAAAAAACAGCTGTATTAAAACAACAGGCTAAATTAGCTGCCGAACAAAAAATAGCTGCGGTCAAAATGGCCGTGCTAGTTCCGGCTCGATTAAAGGCCAAAAAAAATATCCTGGAAGAAAAACAAGCAATTATCACCCGGATATACGCCGAAATGGGAACAGAGAAAAATCTGACAAAACCAGAGATTAATAGACTGCGAGAGGAGACGGAAATCGCAGTTGCCCAAGTATTGTTTGGTTAATAATTATGGAAAAATATTATTACGGTACCGGTCGAACCAGAGCACTTGAGGCTCACCTCTTAAGCCCAGAACAACTGGCTCGCATGTCAGCAGCCGGTGATTTTGCAGCGGCCCTTGCCGTGCTTTCAGAAACCCCCTACACGGAAAATCTGGCCAAGTTAAAAAAGTCCTTTGATTTTGAAGAGCTTTGTGAGTTGGAACAACTATCTCTAGCTGATTTATTATTAAAACTATCTTTGGGTCACGAGTTTATCAAGGCTCTCCTTAAGAAACCTGACCGAGATTACTACGATAATTTATTAAAACTAAGCCAAACTATTTCCTCTCCCCTAATTAACCGAATGGTTAAACAACAGCTCGATTTAATAAACATTAAAACTCTGTTGCGCAGTAAAGAATTAGAGCAGAGTAAAACAGAATTTAAACCGTTATTGCTTAACCCGGGCTTTATTGATCAGGATAGACTTTTAAAGCTTTACGACCAAACTCTGGAGGAAATTGTAACTAAACTATCCTTTACCCCCTATTTTCCTAGCCTGAGCGACGGTTTCAAATATTACAAAGAAAACAGATCCTTCCATCTCTTAGAGAAACTAATGGCTAATTTTATTTTGCAACAATTTAAAACAGCCAAATATCTTGGTTCCGGGCTGGAACCATTGGTCGGTTTTTATCTGGCGAAGGAAGCAGAAATCAAAACTGTTCGATTCATTCTGATCTGCAAAAAGAATCAGGTACCAAACGAGAGAATCAAGGAAAGGCTGCGGGTAAGCTATTAATGCACAAGATTAAAATAATTGGTCCTAAATATTTAGTTGCTCCCCTCGCCCTACTCGGATTGGAAATCCATGCGGCTGATAGCGAGGCTGAAGCTAAAACAGCCCTAGACTCAATTGCCAGCAAAAAAGAACCTGCTTTAATTTTTATTACCGAAAGATTAGCCGTTGATCTACAGGAAGAAATCGATAAATTAAACGAAAAAGCCGGACTAACTGTTGCCATGATCCCTGACAATCTCGGCAGTAGCGGTCTCGCAGCTGCCAACATTAAAAAGCTAGTTAAAAATTCTATCGGTGCAGACGTAATAGGGAGGAAATAAATCATGTCTAACGAAGGAAAGATTATTAAAGTTGCGGGGCCGCTAGTAGTGGCCAAAAGTATCCCTAACGCCAGGATGGCTGACGTTGTTAAGGTTGGAGAAAAGGGGATTATTGGCGAAATCATCGAACTAAATGGTGAACTTGCCTCAATTCAGGTTTATGAAGAGACCGCTGGGATTGGCGTTGGTGACCCTGTTATTTCTACTGGCCGACCACTATCAGTTGAACTTGCACCTGGACTGCTAAAAAGTATTTATGATGGAATTCAACGACCACTTGATTTAATCTTAAAGGCTTCTGGTGACTTTATTGGACGAGGAATCTCCGTTAACGCCTTAGATCGAGAGAAGAAATGGGAATTTACCCCTACAGCAAAAGTTGGCGACAATGTCGTGGCTGGAGATATTTTAGGAACCGTTCAAGAGACTAGTTTAATAGAACATCGCATTATGGTTCCCCCTGGCGTTGAAGGAAAAGTTGCAGCAATCAATAAAGGCTCTTTTAACATCACAGAAACTATTGCCAAAGTTTCCGATCAAGATATCTGTATGCTGCAATACTGGCCAGTCAGAAAACCTCGTCCCTTTGCCACAAAATTACCAGCTACAGAACCATTGGTTACAGGGCAAAGGATTATTGATACACTTTTTACCATTGCTAAAGGGGGCACAGCTTGTATCCCCGGTCCATTTGGTTCTGGAAAAACTGTTGTGCAACATCAATTAGCTAAATGGGCTAACGCTGACATTGTCATTTTTATTGGTTGCGGTGAGCGTGGCAACGAAATGACAGACGTCTTGTTAGAGTTTCCAGAACTAAAGGACCCTAAAACGGGCAAGCCTTTAATGGAAAGAACCGTCTTAATTGCCAACACCTCTAATATGCCAATTGCCGCACGTGAGGCTTCAGTTTACACTGGCGCGGCTATTGCCGAATATTATCGTGACATGGGTTACAGTATTACCCTGTCTGCTGACTCAACTTCAAGATGGGCAGAGGCTTTGAGGGAAATGTCTGGCCGCTTGGAAGAGATGCCTGGTGAAGAAGGCTATCCTGCCTATTTAGGTTCACGTTTGGCTGACTTTTACGAGCGTGCCGGCTATGGTATTTGTCTGGGTAGCCAGGAGAGAAAAGGCTCCTTCACTATTGTTGGCTCTGTCTCCCCTCCCGGAGGAGATATGTCTGAACCGGTTGTGCAAAACACTTTAAGAATCGTTAAGGTTTTTTGGGGGTTAGATTATGCGTTGGCTCACAAGCGTCACTTTCCCGCTATTAACTGGCTACTGAGCTATTCTCTTTATCTCAACAACCTGGAAGATTATTTTAAAACAGAGGTTGCTGATGATTGGAGCAAAGTTCGCACTGAAGCTATGCGCCTGCTTTCCGAAGAAGGAGAGCTGGATGAAATTGTGCGCTTGGTTGGGCTGGACGCTTTATCAGCCCGGGAACAGTTGATTCTTTTTGTCACTAAATCAATTCGTGAAGACTTTCTTTATCAAAGTGCTTTTGATCCTGTTGACCAATACTCATCGCTGCAAAAACAATACAGCTTACTTAAACTGATCACTGGCCTGTATCGCGAAGCACTAACGGCCATTGAAGCCGGAGTAGAATTAGGACAGATTAAGGGTCTCAAGGTTTTGCCGCAGATAGCCAGGGCTCGCTTAATCCCGGAAGATAAAGCCCAAGCAGAAATTGCTGCAATTGAAACAGCCATGAAACAGGAAATAAGCAATCTAAAAGGAGGTCACTCTCTTTGATTCCCCACCTTTCAATGTGGGGTTATACACCACCCCATAATAAATTATGGGGAATAACAAAGGGGACAAAACAACTATGATCAAAGAATACCAAACAGTCACAGATATCGCCGGGCCACTGATTATTGCCGAGAAAATTGAAGGCGCTAAATTTGATGAAGTGGTGGAAATTGAATTACCTAATGGGATAATCCGCACCGGCAAAATCCTGGAAGTGGAAAACGATAAAATCATGGTCCAGGTTTTTGAGGGGACTGATAGTTTAGCGATTAAATCGACTAAATTACGACTCAAGGGTCGTGGGCTTGAAGCCTTTGTTGCTCCTGATATGCTGGGCCGAGTTTTTTCTGGTTTAGGTAAGCCAATCGATGGCGCCCCCCAAATTCTCCCCCGGAAAAAAATAGATATTAATGGTGCCCCTATCAACCCAGCAGCAAGAAATTATCCCGATGACTTTATTCAAACCGGGATTTCCTCAATTGATGGCTTAAACACACTTTCGAGAGGACAAAAACTGCCGATCTTTTCCGGCTCCGGCCTCCCCCACTCTAGGATTGCTGCGCAAATTGCTAGACAGGCTCGGGTAATGAGTGATGACGATAAATTTGCAGTCGTCTTTGGTGCCATGGGAATCACTTTTGAAGAAGCAGAATTTTTTATGGCCAACTTCAGAAAGACCGGAGCGATTGAAAATGCCGTGCTTTATTTAAATCTGGCCAACGATCCTGCCATTGAGAGGATCGCTACTCCACGGGTAGCATTAACCGCCGCAGAATACCTGGCTTTTGAGCTGGGAATGCACGTTTTGGTTATTCTAACCGACATGACCAACTATTGTGAATCATTAAGGGAAGTTTCTGCTGCGAGGAAAGAAGTCCCAGGCAGACGGGGCTATCCTGGTTATCTTTACACTGACTTAGCCACACTTTATGAACGTGCCGGCAGGATAAAAGATAAAAAAGGTTCTATCACCATGATCCCAATTTTAACTATGCCGGATGACGATAAAACTCATCCGATCCCAGATTTAACCGGCTACATTACTGAAGGACAAATAATTCTCGATCGCGGCCTGGATAGAAAAAATATCTATCCGCCGATTGATCCCCTGCCTTCACTCTCTCGCTTAAGAGACAAGGCTATTGGGGAAGGCAAAACCAGAGAAGACCATCCTGCCATTGCCAACCAGTTGTTTGCCGCTTACGCCCAGGGCAGAGAAGTTAGAGAGCTCATGGTTGTGCTGGGAGAAGGGGCTTTGAGTGATATCGACCGGCTTTATCTCAAATTTGCCGACTCGTTTGAACAAAGATATCTCAATCAAGGCGAAGAAGAAAACCGAACCATCGAACAAACCCTTGATCTGGGTTGGGAATTGCTGTCAGTCCTACCAAGAGAAGAGCTGAAGCGTATCAAAGACGATCTATACAACAAGTATGCCAAAAAATAGAGTCAATGCAACAAGAATGGAGCTCCTTCGCCTGCGGAGGAGAACCGCCCTAGCCAAAAAAGGCCACAAGCTTTTAAAAGACAAGCTTGACGGCTTGATCCAGCAATTATTGAAAATTGTCAAAGAGCAAGCCAAGCTAAGTCAGCAGCTGAAAACTGAGTTAGTTGCTGTTTTTCAAAAACTTATTCTCGCCTCTGCCCAAACCCCATTGGAAACTTTGGCAGCAGCCGCAAGCTCATCTCAATGCAAAAGTGGCGTTAATATCACTATCAAAAACCTGATGGGGGTTAAGATCCCTAGATATGAAGTCGAAGTCTCTGGCAACCCAATCACTTATGATTTCACAAATACCCCAGCAGAACTTGATCAAGCTATTAGCAATTTTAAAACCAGCCTTCCCCACTTAATAAAACTAGCTGAATACAATAAAACCATTCAAGTGGTTGCCTCACAAATTATTGAGATCAAAAGACGAGTCAATGCCCTTGAATACGTTTTGATTCCAGAACTTGAAGCTGGCATTAAGTTTATCAAGATGAAACTAGCGGAGATGGAGCGAAGTACCACGGTAACTTTGATGAAAATCAAAGATATTGTCAGAGCGCGCTAGTTGTTTTAGCAACTTTTTATCACATTTAAAACGTGGCTGGGTTAAAATTGAAGCCACTACGGGGAATCAAGGAAAAAAGGAAAGTTTTCTGTTTAAAATACTTATTATTTTGAAAAAAAATCATTAAATCCTGTTAAGCTGCCTTCCCCACCCCACCATGTTTAACTACCCTGGCCTCAACCATATAAATTACATCTTCAGCAATATTAGTCGCATGGTCACCAATGCGTTCCAAATGCCGGGAGACAAGCAATAAGGGAATCGCCGTTGGCACAGTTGAAGCATCTTTACTCATCAGCTCAACCAATTCGTCATGGACTTGATCGCGCAATTTGTCGATCTCTTTTTCCTTCTCCCAAACCGCTTTTGCCTTATTTGAATCACGGTTAATAAAAGCCTCTAAAACTTGTGCTACTGCATCTTGAGCCAGTTTCGCCATTTTAGGAATATCAATTAAAGGCTTGGGAAATGGCTGGCCATCCAAAACCTTGGTACGCTGAGCGATATCTTCGGCCAGATCACCAATTCTCTCAAGATCGGTCACAATTCTTGTTCCGGTCATGATGTAGCGCAAGTCAGAAGCTTCCGGCTGACGCAAAGCAATTAGCTCAATGCATTTTTCATCTATTTCCAATTCTAATTGGTCAACAATTTTATCTTCCTTAATGACCTGTTCAGCCAAGTCCAAATTGCGCTGTTTTAAAGACTCAATTGAGTTATGGATCAAACCCTGAACCATGACCCCCATTTTTAAGATCATATCCTTTAGTTCGGCCATTTCCTTATCAAAAACTCTTTCTTTATCCATTTTAACCATCCCTCCCATTAATAAGGATCAAAATCCAAAAATAATGACTACCCATAGCGACCTGTAATATAATCTTCTGTTCTCTTGTCCTGCGGAGCAGTAAAGATTTTGCCTGTCCGATCAAATTCTACCATCTCACCTAGCAAAAAGAAACCCGTTGCATCTGACACACGCGCTGCCTGCTGCATATTATGGGTCACAATCAGAATAGTGTAATCCTTTTTTAAGATCTGCATCAATTCTTCAATTTTTAAGGTTGCTACCGGATCCAAAGCAGAACAAGGCTCATCCATCAGCAAAATTTCTGGCTTGACCGCAATTAACCTGGAAAGACAAAGACGCTGTTGTTGCTCTAGCGTTAAACTTAAGGCGCTGCGTTTTAATTTATCTTTTAATTCATCCCACAATAAAACCGCCTCTAAACTCTGGCGCACAATTTGTTCCAGCTCTACCCCCTTAGCTAAACGATGGATCCGCAAGCCAAAAGCAATATTTTCAAAGATGGACAAGGGAAAGGGATTGGGCCGCTGAAAAACCATGCCCACTTTTTTGCGCAAATCAACCAGATCCACTTTGGAACTTAAAATATTTTTCCCTTCGATCTCGATTCTGCCTTTAGCTTTTGTCCCCTCGATTAAATCGTTCATGCGGTTTAAACAGCGCAAAAACGTTGATTTGCCGCAGCCAGACGGACCAATTAAGGCGGTAATTTTATTGGCTTCAACTTCCAGGTTAACCCTAATCAAGGCCTGGAACTTGCCATAGCAAAAATCCAAATCAGCTACTTTAATAATTGTCATTAGCCAAACCTTCCGGAAATATAATCATCAGTCCGCTTATCATCCGGCTGGGTAAAAACTTTGGCGGTAAGGCCTATTTCTATCAACTCACCCATTAAAAAGAAAGCTGTGCGGTCAGCAACCCTGGCTGACTGCTTGGTATTATTAGTGACCAGAATCTGGGTGTAGTTTTTCCTTAACTGCCGCATGGCTTCTTCCACCTTAGCCGTAGAAATGGGATCCAAACCGGAACAGGGCTCGTCATAAAGGATTACTTCCGGCTCAACAGCTAAAGTGCGGGAGATGCACAAACGCTGCTGCTGGCCGCCTGATAAATTAAGGGCTGGAGTATCCAAGCGATCCTTAACTTCATCCCACAAATATGAAGCCTTGAGGCCGCGCTCAACAATTTCTTTAAGTTTGGTCTTGTTTTTTTGGCCATGCAAGCGCGGGCCATAAGCCACATTATCAAAAATAGAAAGGGGCAAGGAGAGCGGCAAAGCAAAAACCATGCCAATTCTTTTGCGTAAAGCCAGCGCCTGCATATTAGTAAATATATTTTTATTGTCCAAGAAAATATTTCCGTCCATCTTAAAAGTATGGTCAAAATCATTCATGCGGTTTAAGGTTTTTAAAAATGAGGTTTTGCCGCTGTTAGCCGGGCCAATAATGCCTAAAATCTCATTGGCGTCCACCTCCAGGCTGACATTTTTAAGGACGTGACAATAATCATAAAAAACATTCAAGCTGTCTACTTTTAGCTTGCTTACCATAATTTTCTTTTCCTAAAATGGGCCCGTAGAAAGGCCGCAGAAATGTTCATAATAAAAACAAACAAAACCAAAACTAAGATTGTGCCGTACTGGATCTTGGCCGGCACATTGGGCACCTGCGTAGACAAAACATAAATATGGTAAGGCAAGACCATGGCCTGGTCAAAAATAGAACGCGGCAAGGCGGGCAAATAAAAAGCTGCCACAGTAAAAAGGATTGGCGCTGTTTCCCCTGCAGCACGTGACAAACCTAAAATTGTCCCGGTTAAAATGCCGGGAATTGCATTGGGTAAAACCACCCCCCAAACAGTTTGCCAGCGGGACGCGCCCAAAGAATAGCTAACCTCACGAAAAGATTTTGGCACGGTGATTAGGGCTTCACGGCTGGCAGTGACAATTACCGGCAAGGTCATGATTGCCAAGGTTAGCGAGCCGGCTAAAATTGAAGCGCCAAAATTTAAAAACATCACAAACAAACCCAAACCAAACAAACCATAGACAATGGACGGGATCCCCGCCAAATTAATGATGGAAATCTCAATTAAGCGCGTTAACCAGTTTTCTGCCGCGTATTCAGTTAAGTAAATTGCCGCCAAGACCCCTAAAGGCAAAGAAAAAGCCATGGTTCCCAGGGTTAGGTATAGTGTCCCTATAATAGTAGGGAAAATCCCCCCGGCCCGCATCCCTTCCCTTGGCATGCCAAAAATAAAACCCCAGTTTAAGGCTGGTAAACCATGAAATAAAATAATAGCAAAGATCGCAACAACCGGGACAATAATGATAATTGTTGCTAAAAGCAGCAAGAAAAACATCAGCTTTTGGATTTTCTTAGGGTCACCCATTGATGCGTCTCCTGTGTAAAACCAGGTCGGCAATCAGGTTAATAACAAAAGTGATAATAAAAAGGATAAGACCAATTCCAAATAAAGAATAATAATGGGAACTGCCGCGGATCACTTCCCCCATTTCCGCCGCTATGGTAGCGGTTAATGTGCGCACCGGCTGAAGAAGAGTGGTAGGCATAATTGCCGCATTACCGGTAATCATTAATACTGCCATGGTTTCGCCGATTACCCGGCCAATACCCAGCATAACAGCAGCAATAATACCGGGAAAAGCTGCCGGGATAATTACGCGGCGGATAGTCTGCCAATGTGTTGCCCCCAAAGCTAAGGCGCCTTGTTTATAGCTTCTGGGCACAGAGGTTATAGCATCTTCAATAATAGAAACAATGGTGGGCATGGCCATAAAAGCCAGCATAATTGAGCCGGCTAAAGCAGTTAAGCCGCTGCCCAGATGAAAAAAATTTTTAATAAGCGGCGCTAAAACCACAATGCCAATAAAACCCAAAACAATGCTGGGAATAGCAGCTAAAAGTTCTATGCCGGTTTTTAAAATGTCCTTGAGCCAGGCAGGCGCCACTTCAGAAATATAAAGAGCCGCGGCCAAACCAAAAGGGACTGCAATTACAATTGCACCCATGGTAACGAATAAAGAGCCCATCATCAGGGGCAGGAAACCAAACTGAGGAGGATCGGAGATCGGGTACCAGTTGCGGCCCAATAACACCGCCAACATATTTTCTTTAACAAAAAAAGAAAAGCTCTCTTTGAAGAGAAAGATAAAAATCAAGACCACAATCAAAACAGCAACAATGCCGCTTAAAAAAATCGCGGCTTCAATTATTTTTTCTAAAAACCTGTTTTTCATTCTGGTCATTTAAAACCCAACCCTACCGCGTAGGTAACCCTCTTAGGCTCGGCTACGCGAGATATATCTATTTTGCCAACGGCACAAAATCCATCTTTAAGACTACTTTTTGGCCAGCGTCACTCAAAATAAAAGCAATAAAATCCTTAACAGCCTGGCTGGTTTCTTTATCGGTATAAAGCTGCAGCGACCTGGCAATGGGATAGGTTTTATTAGCCACAGATTTGATGCAGGGAATAAGATAGGGAGAGCTTTCATCTTTAGCCACAGCAATAGATTTTAATTTATCACACATATAACCCAAACCAACATAACCAATAGCAGCAGTATTGCCAGAAACTTCTTCCACAATAGCCTGGTTAGAAGGCATCATCAAGACAGCTTGGCCAAATTCATTGGGATTTTTGCTGTCACCAAGTTTAACCACATGTTCAGCAAAGAACACATGGGTGCCGGAATTGCGGTCACGGGAAAGAACCACAATCTTTTTATCCGGCCCGCCTAATTCTTGCCAGTTGGTAATTTTGCCGGAGAAAACGTCGGACAACTGCTTAATGGTCAGTTTGTTAACCGGGTTTTTAGGGGAAACGACAACAGAAATACCATCATAAGCAACAATAATCTCTTGGGGATCGAGCCCTAATTTACTGGCTTGCTCAAGTTCTTTTTTTTCTATGTCACGGGAGGACATGGCCAGATCAGTGGTTTTGTTAAGCAGAGCAGCAATGCCTGTGCCAGATCCACCACCAGTAACAGCCAAAGAAACTTCCGGATTAAGCTTCATGTATTCTTCTGCCCAGGCCTGGCCAAGATTGACCATGGTATCAGAACCTTTTATCTGGATCGCTTTTTTACCGCCACCGCAGCCAGCCACTAAACCAACCAACAATAAAGCAGCAAACACAAACAGCACAACACGTTTAAACATCTTGATCCTCCTAAAAAAGATTGTTAACCTGCTCAAGCATAGGTGATTAATGTTACAGCAATGTTAAGACAATGTTACAAAGAGGTTAAATTAACCAAAACGCCCAGTAATATAATCTTCAGTCCGTTTATCAGTTGGAGCAGTAAAGATTTTACTGGTCTGGTCAAACTCAACCAACTCTCCCATAAGAAAAAAAGCGGTATAATCAGCCACCCTGGCTGCCTGCTGCATATTATGGGTTACAATCACAATAGTATATTTATGTTTCAGCTCATGGATTAATTCTTCGATCTTGCTGGTAGAAATAGGATCAAGGGCAGAACATGGCTCATCAAGCAAAATCACTTCCGGTTCAATAGTTAAGGCCCTGGCAATACACAAGCGCTGTTGCTGGCCGCCAGACAAGCTAATCCCGGGCTTATCAAGGATATCTTTTACTTCCTCCCACAAAGCCGCTCTTTTTAAGCTTTTTTCTACCAACAAATCCAGGTCTGATTTACTCTGCCGCCCATAAAGTTTTAAGCCTGCTGTTACATTGTCATAAATTGACATGGTGGGAAAAGGCGTTGGTTTTTGGAAAACCATACCGACTTTCCTTCGTAAAGCTACTGCATCATAGCTACCCTGTAAAATATTCTCGCCATCAAGCAAAATCGTGCCGCTAACCCTGGCGCCTGGCACTGTTTCATGCAAACGGTTTAAGTTGCGGATAAAGGTTGATTTCCCGCAGCCGGAAGGACCAATAATGGCGGTGACTTTTTTATCGTAAATATCCAGATTAATATTTTGCAAGGCTTGTTTGTCATAAAACCAGGCATTAATATTCTTGGCCTGCATTCTCTTGATTTGCTCTTCCACTACTATGATCACCTCGCTTTGTGTTGTTAGTTTTGTCATAGCACACCTTCGCGCCTAAATTCCGCAGCGAATTTGCTATTATAATAATGGATTTTAGTTAAGCGGAGATGAAAAACATGTTACAAGCAGGTAAAGTCAGCAGATCAATTTGCCCGGCTTTAGTTTTCGAATCCCGACCAAAGTCGGGATCTACTCACCAAAGCCAGGCTGTTGAGAGCTCCAAAAAATTAGCAAGTCAAAAAAATATTGAGATTTAAAGATGTTCAGAATACACCACTCCCTTAGGCGGCGGCAGCCGCAAAATGAACGAACAGGGCGGAGCCTAAATTGCCTAAATTGCCTAAATTGCCTAAATTGCCTAAATTGCCTTGACACCTAACCCCACATAATCTAGACTATATGGAATGAAGGGCATATTATCCGAAATTAAAAGGGAGCTAAAAATTGATCTTGATGGCAACAATGCCGCTTTTCTCTGGGGTACGCGCAAAGTTGGTAAAACCACCCTGCTCCACCAAAAATTCCCTAAAGCAAAATATTATGACCTATTGGATACGGAGCTTAAGACAACCTTGACCCTAAAACCGGCTCTGCTACGGGAAGAAGTTTTAGCCGAAAAACCAGCCTTGGTAATAATAGACGAAATCCAAAAAGTCCCGGCCCTTTTGGACGAAGTACATTGGTGCCTGGAAAACACCAAAACAAAATTCATCATGTGCGGTTCCAGCGCCAGAAAACTGCGGCACGGCGCGGCCAATCTGTTGGGTGGCAGGGCTTGGCGCTTTGAATTGTTTCCGCTAACTACCAAGGAATTGGGCAATTGTGACCTGCTCAAAATCTTTAATCACGGCTTAATACCCAAGCATTATTTAGAAAAGTCCCCCGAACGCAGCTTAAAAAGCTATGTTTTAGATTATCTTGAGGAAGAAATTAATGCCGAAGCCCTGGTTAGGAATATCCCGTCTTTTGGCCGTTTTTTGGACGCGGTATCTATCGCTCACGGGCAATTAATTAACTATGCCAATATTGCCAGGGAATGCGGGGTTTCGCCCAAAACAGCCCGGGAATATTACCAAATACTGCAAGACACCCTTTTAGGCCATGAATTGCCACCCTGGAGAAAAAGCCGTACGCGACGGTTAATTGAAACCGCGAAATTTTATCTCTTTGATGTCGGGGTGGTCCGAGCCTTATCGGG
The DNA here is from genome assembly GCA_001771545.1 of candidate division WOR-1 bacterium RIFOXYB2_FULL_42_35. Taxonomy (GTDB): domain Bacteria; phylum Margulisbacteria; class WOR-1; order O2-12-FULL-45-9; family O2-12-FULL-45-9; genus XYD2-FULL-41-8. Next base: position 63,051 of record MEUC01000008.1, read on the forward strand.
CATGAGAATTATCCAGGCCGGCACAGAAGAATTTGGCCGTTTTTTTGAACACTTCTTGATCGAAGAAATCCGCGCTTTTACCTCTTACAAAGAAAAGAACCTGCCTCTGTCCTTTTGGCGCACCAGCACCGGCCTAGAAGTTGACTTGATCGTCGGCAACCTTGACCTGGCTATTGAGTTTAAAGCTACTCCTCAGGTCAACAGCCAGCACCTAAAAGGTTTACTAGCTCTAAAAGAAGACCAGAAAGTTGGCAGGGCTATTATTGTCAGTCTGGACAAAAAATTAAGAACCACGGAAAGCGGCATTGAAATCTTTCCCTGGCAAGAGTTTTGTCAAACTCTTTGGGCCGGAAAAATCATCTGACATTAGTATAGGTAAAGAATTCGGGATTGGCAAGCTTTATCTATTTGGTGTAGCACCAAAGTAGTAATGTTACACATGGCCAAAGTAGAAATGTTACATTTCTTAAAAAGGAGTGTGACAAATAATGGCCAAACAAGAGGT
>MEUC01000009.1 GCA_001771545.1 candidate division WOR-1 bacterium RIFOXYB2_FULL_42_35
CGCGAGCACGGTTCATTTAGGAGCTTCGAGATGGAATTATTAACATTAAGAGGTTTACTATGAATAGGGTAGAAAAAATCCTCACAGGCATCATAAAAAATGACCGTGTTGCAGGGGCTTATTTATTTGTCGGTCCGCCCGGTGTGGGCAAAAAAGAGACAGCAGAAGGCTTTGCCGATTCTTTGGGCTGTAAGAAGCAAGATAAATTTTTTCTGGCGCCGGAAGGAAAACTTATCAAGATTGAACAGATTCGGGAACTCCAAAAATGGGTGCGTTATGGTCCTTCAGTCAGTCCATATTTGGTCTTAATCGTTGAAGACGCAGACAGTTTGACCGATCAAGCTGCGGCAGCCTTTTTGAAAACCTTAGAAGAGCCAGCTCCCGGAGTGGTTTTTATTTTGCTAGCTGCTCGTGGAGATAAGATTTTGCCGACTATTTTGTCACGGTGTCAAAAAATTATTTTTGCGGAGAAAAAACTAGACTGGCAACTGCCGGAAGAACTGAATGTGGTCTGTGCAGAGCTGACTAAGGTTAAAGATCTGGGCATGTTTGGTTTATTGCGTTTGTCAGCTCAGCTTAGCAAGGAAAAGGAAAAAATTGAGGAAAGACTGTATGATCTGGCTCATTTTTGCCGTTATAAACTTGTTAATGCCAGACAGGCTAAAATCATTCTAACTGCTTTGCACCAGATCAAGAGACGTGCTAATCTAAAACTGGTTTTAGACAATATGTGTTTGAAATTAGGGGAGGCTAGGGTTGAATAGTAATTCTGAAAATAAATATTTTGCTATCAAGCTGAGAAAGTTTGACCGACTATGTCCGATTACCGGTTCCGGTGATGGATCAATTAAAGCGGGTGCGGCGGTGGTGGTGCAAACAGATCGGGGCATTGAGTTTGGTGAGATTATTGCCTCTGAGCGGACAATAGCTAAGAGGCTGGCTCGGGATGTAAAACTCAAGAAAGTAATTCGTTATGCTACTGCTCAAGATATTGCCAAGGCAGGGGAAATTCCTGATTTGGAAGCCAAAGCTGTTGTGGTGGCTAATCAAAAAATCAAAGAACACGAACTCCAAATTAAGATTGTTAATGTAGAATATCTATTTGATACTAATCGGGTAGTGGTTTATTATAAAGTGAGTAAGAGCAAGAAAATCGACAATTTGCGTGATTTAACTCGTGATTTATCCAGCACGCTCAAGGCGCGGGTGGAGATGAGCCAGGTTTCGCCAAGGGCCGAAGCGCGGATGTTGGGTGGTATGGGGCCATGTGGTCGGGGGTTGTGTTGTTCGTCTTGGCTGGAGAAGCCCAAGCATGTGACGGTGAAAATGGTTAAAGAACAGGGCTTGGCGTTGTCACCAACAAAGACATCCGGTATGTGCGGACGCTTGATGTGTTGTCTGGAATATGATTATAAACAGGAAACGAAAGGGGGCTAGGAAATGACTAGGGTTGAAGTTCGAAAAGGCGAGGAATTAGAAAAAGCCTTGCGAAAGTTTAAGACCAAGATTCGCCGAGAAGGAGTAATTGACGAAATCAAGAAACGCGAATTTTACGAGAAACCTTCTCAACGCAGACGCAAGCGCAAAGAGGCCGCTAGAAGGAGAGAGATTAAACGACGCCGAGAAACTGAATGAAGGTAATCAATAAATACCTTTTTTCCGAAATGTCTGGTCCCTTTATTGTTGGTGTGGTTGGTTTTGTTTTGGTAATGGCGGTTGACCTGCTTTTTACCATGGCTGATCTCATTATCAATAAAGGGGTGCCAGTGTTAGCTGTTTTAAAACTGCTAATTTTTAAGATGCCCTCTATTTTGGTTTTAACCTTTCCGGTTTCCACTTTATTTGCTACCACGATGGCTCTGGGCAGGCTTTCCAAAGATAGTGAGATTATTGCCCTGCGAACCTCTGGGGTAAACCTTTTTGATCTAGCTAAACCGATTATTTTTTTTGGCCTGGTTGTGAGCATAATCGCTTTTTTTACTAATGAGAAAATTGTGCCCCAAGCCAACTATTTAGCGACAAAGATTATTCGTCAGATTATTTACAAGCAACCGCTACCTGGCATAAAAGAGAACGTTTTTTTTAAAGATGCTTATAATCGTCATTATTATGCCAAACGCGTGGATCTGGAGAATAAAACCATGGACAATGTGATGGTTTATGAAGTGACAGAAGAAAAATATCCCCGCGTGATCCTGGCTAATAAGGCCAAGGTTTCCGGCCGGATTTGGCAGCTTGAACAGGGAGTGATTCATAAATATGACGAGAAGGGTTTTCTTAAATATGAGGCAGTTTTTTCTGATATGAAACTTAATATTTCCGAAGATGTTTTAAACTTTGCCCAGCAGAAAGATTCTCAGGAAATGAACAGTAAAGAACTTGGTGGCATGATTGACATTTTAGAGAAGGGGGGGGGCAATACCAATCGATTAAGAACAGATTTGTTGATGAAATATTCTGTTCCCTTAACTTGTTTTGTTTTTGCTTTGATCGGGATTCCTTTTTCTTTGCCGTCACCACGCTCCGGCCGGACCTGGGGACTGATTGTGACGATTGTGTTTATGTTTACTTTTTATGTTTTTGCTTCGGTTTTCCGCTCGCTGGGTTGGGGAGGGATAGTTAGTCCGGCAATTGCGGCCTTTACTCCCCAGATATCTTTTGTTATATTTGGATTGTTATTGCTTGGCTGGGAAAATAAATTATAAAAGGTGTTTTAATGTTAGATTTAAATGAAGTCAAAGAAGAGCTGCGTAGTGATCCCAATAATCCTCGGGCATTAAGAAAAGTTGCTTGGCATTATCTAGACTCAGGCCAATATAGAATGGCGAAAGATTATTATGCCCAGGCTTTGCGGGCTTGTCCCCATGTTTATGCCGACATCCTCCTAGATTACGAAAGAGAGATTAAGAAGGATTTCAACAAGATTGGTCCCCGGCTTTCTCTGGCCGGCTTTTATTTTGCTCGAGGAGATATTGATGCGGCGCTTTTAGAAATGGAAGAGGCCTTGGAATCAGACCCTAAGAGTGTGGAGGCCTATAATCTGCTGGGGAAAATATATGTTAAACAAGAAAGGCTTGACGATGCGATCACCCTGCTGGAACAATCACTTCAAGAAGGGGTTAAGGATGTGGCCCTAATTGAGATTTTGGCTGGAGCCTACATGGAAAAAGGCAGGACGGAAGACGCCATAAAGTTTTACGAAGAAATACTAACTGTTAAGATTGGCGACAAACAAATTCTGCGTGTTTTAGGGGATCTTTATACTCGAATTGAAGATTATGTTTTGGCTGCAAAACGCTATCAGGCCATGTTCTCCAATGACCCGGAAGTTAGTCGAGAGGTAATTACAAAACTGGAAGGCTTGCTTAAAAAGTTAGAAGGCAATGTTTATATCCGTGAGGTTTTGGCTGACATTTATGTTCGTTCTCTTAATCCAGAAGCAGCTGTAATTAAACTTGAAGAAGTAATCAGGTTGGATTCGGACAAGCGGCCAGAAATTATTGCTAAGTTCAAAGCAATCTTAAAAAACTATCCTGGCCATCCCGAAGTTGCCCTGGCTTTGGCTAGTGCGCAACGTAGCCAGAGTAATTTTAGTGAAGCAGTAGAGGCCTATCACGATCTATTTAAAACTCGACCAGAGTTTATTGATCAAGCGATTAAGGGATATCAAGAAGTTTTAGCTTTTTGTCCCGATCAAATTTTAGCCCGGACTTATTTGGCCGAAGCTTTTCTATATAAAAACCAAGTTAGGGAGGCTTTGGCCGAATTTGAAAATATGTTGCGGGTTGATGCCGGCACAGCAGAGATAGTTGTTAACAAATGTCGTGATATTGTTAAGAGCCAGCCGCAATTATTTCAGGCTAACGTAGTTTTGGGCAAGGCTTATCTAGCTAAGGGGGAACTACAAAAGGCAGTTCAAGAGGCCCAGTCAATAATTGCTTTGGATAAAAGATATACCAGCGCTTATCTGCTCTTGGGTGAGGCTTATTTTCAATTAAAATCCTGCCGCAAAGCAATGGAGGTTTTAAAGCAGGTTTTAACCATGGATCCCTATAACCTTGAGGTCCAGGAAAAATACTGTCAGGTTAAAGAGCTTGAGTTAGAGAGGGAAATTAAAGAATGCAAGGAAAAACTTATTACTGATCAATGGAAGGTTTCTTTGCACCTTGATTTGGCTAAAATGTTTATTTTAAAAGATCTGCGCGAAGAGGCTGTGCGGGAATTACAGCTGGCCCTCAAGGATCAGGCTAGGGCGCCTTTTGCTTGCAACCTCTTAGGCTCAATTCACAGGAGAGAAGGGCGTTATGATCTGGCTGCGGCTCAGTTTAATCGAGCGCTGGAGTTATCCTCGGCTGAGATTGCTGATTTTGCTAGAACGGTCAAACTTAATTTGGGTACAACCTTAGAGGCCCAAGGACATGTTTCTAAGGCTCTAAAAGTCTATGAAAGTATTCTGCAGGAAGATATTGATTTTGGTGATCTAAGACAAAAAGTCAAATATCTTAAGGTGACCAGTCTCAATAGTATTCGCAACAAGGCCTTGTTAATGGTTGTTTCTAGAAGTGATCAGGGGGAAATAATTGCCCTGTGGGGTCGAGAAGCAAAAGCAGGGCGCAAGGGCGGCAAAGAAGATGTCAATATATCTTTTGGCCAAAAATACAACTTGTCTGGCTGGGAATATTTTATGAAGGGCATGTATAAAGCGGCCTTAGAAGAGTTTGGTTTGGCTGTGCAGTTAGATAGTAAGTTTCCTGTTTCTCTTAATAACCTGGCTGTTTCTCTGGCTAAGGAAGGGCGTTTTTCAGAAGCCAGACTAAAGCTGGAAGAAGCCGTTCATCTTGATTCTAATTCTGTTGTGTTGCATAACAATCTTGGGGTTGTCTATTTTCTGCTGGGCCAAATTGAAAAAGCCAATCAAGAACTGCAAAAGGCTAAAGTTATTGATCCGGAACTGGAGGCAGTTTGTATCAATCTTGGTGACGTTACCTATCTGCAAAAGAAAGTTGAAGAAGCTCTTAAGCTTTATAAAAAGATTGGCAGCTTTGGGGTTTTAAGTGATTTGGCGGAACAAAGATTAAGATACAAAGTGCCAGACTAAATAACTACCAAATTAACAATGTTTCAATTAACAATTAATAGCAGGGATTCTTTAATTATTATATCTAATGACATGCCGAAGGCATACAACGTTGTTAATTGTTAATTATTTAATTATTAATTTAAAGAAAGTTAACCCCCGGATTGTTTTGGCTAGTATGTTTCTTCTTTGCTTTATCTTGCCCACGATTGCCCAAGAAATCCCCGTTAATGTCAAAGCCGAAAAGCTTCATTATGTTGAGGAGACCGGCCAAATAGTGGCTTCTGGTTCTGTTGAGGTGCGCTTTAAGGAAACAACTATCATGGCTGATTTCTTGTGCATGGACTCGGCTACTAATATTGTGACCGCGGAAGGCAAGGTTAGAGTGTTTGCCGCGGAATACAAAACCTCTGCCAGCTATCTTTGCTATGATGCCAATGATAAAACCTCAACTTTTTCTAATTTTAAAGGCCAGGCTTCTCCCGCAAAAATTTCCGGCCAGCTTTTTCTAACAGCTGATCAGCTCAAGGATTTTAAAAGTAAGATGATCGGGCAGGCTGGGACGGCCACAACCTGCGATTACTCTTCACCACATTATTTTATCGCGGCCGATAAGGTTGAGTATTATCCCAATGATAAGGTAATAGGCCACAGTGTGACTTTATATTTGGCAAAAATGCCTGTGCTTTGGGTTCCCTATATGTATTATGACTTAAGCAAAGAAAAGCGCAGAAACTGGGAGTTTGGCCATAATAAAGTTGAGGGCTATTTTATTAAATCAAGTTGGGGCTATCCTTACGGGATACTTTATCTGGATGCGATGTCTGTAAAGGGGACAGGTTATGGGGTGGAAAATCCATATACTCTTTTAGGCTTGGGCGCAGGAACCTATTATCTTTATCATCTTGATGAGCAAGATACGGGGATTTCTGATTGGGTGACTAGGGTACAACATCGTAAGAAGCTGGATCAATGGACCGATTTAGAGCTGAATCATAGCTATACCTCAACCTATATGATTCCCTCAGGCCGCAGGGAGCAAACTGGCTTTGGCCTAAACTTGGGCTATAAGAATCAGTCGCAATGGAACCTAAAAGTTAACACTTTGTCAGACCGTCAGGTAGCTACGGAAAAGTATGGTTTGCAATTTGATCAATATGACAAGAAGATTACGACTAATTATTACGCCAACTATGATTTTTCTACCCAAGCCCCAAACTGGATTAGGGCGTCCCAGCGTTTGTACCATCGTCGGCCACTTTGGAGTGACAAAGTTACCTTAACTACTAAGGTAAACTACTACAATAGTGTTGCCGCTGCTGGGCAACCTGGTGATGAGCGGGTTGAGCCGGAAATTGTTCTGGCAGGGAAGGAAGACTGGGGAAGCTGGAGCATTCTTTCTAACTGGTACTATGATTTGGATAAGGACACCTATACTGGGGACTCTTCTTGGCAGTACTTGGAAAAACAACCGGAACTTAGTGTCACGTTAAATAAATATGACCTCAAGCTATTTAATCTGCAGCCAAGCTTTAGTTTTGGTCGCTATCATGAGGTTAAATATGTTCCCTTGTTAGTTGGCAACCGTGATTTTACTGCTGATCGCTACAGCGCTTCGCTCAATGCCACCCGCAGCCTAAATTTGATTTTAGGAACTCAAGCAGATTTACGAGCTTCAGTTGATCAGCGCCTTTATTCTCCAGGAGACCAAATGTATGTTTATCAGGAAAGTGTTGCTCTGAATACTATGTTGGGGGGATTTTTCAAGAATAAAATTAATTATCAAAAGAGCCTGACGGATGGAAATAGCCCTTTCTTTTTTGATGCCGTGGGAACTAAATATCATAATATCAGTGAGAGTTTAACGTTGTATTATCTCAATAATGTAAACTGGACAACTACCGGTGGCTTTAATTGGCAAACAGATAAATGGTTTGATGTTATGTCTAATTTAAGAATTGTTCCCAATAATCAATTAATTTGGAACCTTAATACCGGTTGGGACATAGAAAATAGGCGCTATAAGGATTTAGTTAATGGTTTGAGTTTTTCTCCATATTCGTTTTTAATGATGAGCGTTGCCACTACTTCTGATTTGAATGTTGGCGGAGTAAAATCAGGTAGTGCAATTTATGACTTGGTTTTTTTGGAAAAACAGCCTAACCAGTTAAAAGTCCGTTTTAATCAGGTTTATGATTCCGCTGCCAGACAGTTTCAGATCCGTGATATATTATTGGTAAAGGATCTCCATTGTTGGGAGTTAAAATACCGATACTCGGCTTATCGCCGGGAATTTAGTGTTGTTTTTACGCTTAAAGCCATGCCGGGAGAACCCTTTGGTTTTGATCCTGGTCGAGGTTTTTATTATCAGGGCTTTGATAACGAATTTAACAAGTATAACCAAGAGCAGATAATCAGGAGATATTAGACGCATGAGAGGCTTTGTTTTTGTTTTGGCACTGGTAATCTTAACTAGCGGGTGTGCTCGCACCGTTACCCCCAGGGTTGCATATGGTGAGCAGATGTCCGTAACCGTTACCTTGCGTGACACAATGGCTCTGAATAGTAACCGTTACTTTTTGGTCTTGAGTTCCGGTTCCGGACTTAAAGTTCCTTTACCATATCCGGATATTAATAATAATTCTCCAGAATTTCTTGAACCAGGTATGACTCCTCAGCTGGGGACAGCAGAAGCCTACTATAGTAGTTACTTTGGTACCTGGTCAGGTTATATTGAGCTTGACCCGGGCGGTTATTTCTTAACCAAAGGACCGTTTGTGATTAACCAAACGACTACCAGAGAGCCCTTGGCAACTTTGGGCAGCATTAACAATACAATTAATTTTACTTTTCAGTTGGAGAGGATCTTTGGCAGCACAATCCCGGATTATATCTATTATGATTTTGTTAGTGTGCCTTGGCCTGATGGACAGGCCAAAATTCCGGCTGATCATCTAACTTCAACTAATGCTTATATTGCCAAGGCTTCCGGATCAGTGACAACTATCACTGATGGGCAAGATTTAAGTATCGATGGCAGCTTAGATATTGTAAACTGTAAGGTGGAGATAGAATAATGGAGATACACGGGTATACGCAGAACAATACGGGCAGACACGGAATTTTAGGAGAGATATTTTTTTCAGTCTTGTCGGGAATTTTATTAGCGCTGGCTTTTCCTAGATTTAATCTCTTTGGGTTGGCTTGGCTAGCCCTGGTACCGTTTTTCCTGGTTTTATCTCGAACCAAACGGTTGGGGAGTTGCTTGCTGGTTAGTTTTTTCTTTGGGATATCATTTTTTGGCTTGCATTTGTTTTGGCTTGAGTCCCTTTCTGCTTTTGTGGGGTGGTGGAGTGTTTTTGGTCTTGTTTGTCTAGTTTTCTTTCAAACTTTGTTTATCATCTTGTTTGGACTTTTGTTTTGTTTAGTTAAGCGTCTGGTTAAAAACTATTTAGTTGTTCAAGGGTTGTTAATTAGCTTGGCTTGGGTGGGAGTTGAGTGGTTACGGGCTTCCGGATCATTTGGTTTGACTTGTGGAGATCTTGGCTATTCCCAGGTACAATTTCTGACTTTGCTACAGATTGCCGGACTTTTGACAGTTTATGGGATTAGTGCCTTAGTTGTTTTCTTTAATTTAGCGGTCACGGCTTTTTTGCAAGAGGGTAAAAACAGATTTTATCTTATTCTGGCGGTTTTGTTCATTGTTTTGGCTATTGGTTATGGTAACTGGCAGCTTGTTGATTCCCAGCCACAATCTAAGTTGAGCGCTTTAAAGTTAGCCTTGATCCAACCCAACATTAAACAGTCGGACAAATTAAATTCTGCCAAAGTAGGCTGGATGTTTGATCATCAAGTGGGGATGAGTAGGTTGGCAGCCGCCCAGGGAGCCAAAGTAATTATCTGGCCGGAAACTTCTGTTTTTGCTTATCTGCTTAATGATCAATATTATTCCGCTAAACTAAAGCAGTTGGCGCAACAAACTAAAGCTTGGTTATTGATCGGAACCCCTTACTATGAGGGGAGCAGTTTTTATAATTCGCTGGTTTGTCTTTCCCCAGCTGGTCAAATTGTTGGGCGCTATGACAAACAACGCTTAGTTCCTTTTGGTGAGTATTTGCCTTTTCGTAGTGTGCTTTATTCTTTTCTTGAGAAAGTTGGTTATTTTGCTAATGATTACAGTGTTGGGCCTGCCTCCGGATCACTTACTGTCGCTGGTAAAAAAGTCGCGCCGGCAATTTGTTTTGAATCCACTTTTCCTGACACGATGGAAAAGAAAGTAGGCAAGGATACCAATTTTATTTTAACCATAACCAATGATGCCTGGTTCGGTGATTCGGCAGCAGCTTATATTCATTTAAATGCGGGGATCTTGCGTGCAGTAGAGAATCGTAAGTATTTTGTCCAGGTTGGCAATACAGGAATCTCTGCGGTAATTGATCCCTTTGGTCGGGTGGTGAAGAAAAGCCAGTTAAATCAGCAGGAGATTTTGTTTTTTGATCTTGTGTTGTAGTTTGACTGATGACCCCACACTTAAGTGTGGGGAATGAAAGTTATTAGTTTTTAGTTTGGGTCGTTGTTGTGGCAACCATGTTTTGAGCTTGCATAAGAGCGTTTGTCTGACTAAAAGATTTTATCGCTGCTTGTTTTATTTTGATATTTGAGTCCGCAAACATTATTGGAAGTAGTCCTAGAATAAGTGCTGAATTGCCAGTCTCTTTGCCTATTTTAACCGCAAGTTTACTGGCAATAAAATAACGTATCCTAGCATTTTTATGTTTAGCACCTACAGTCATAAAGCAAGCGAGAAAGTTTGAAGAACCTTTGCTTAGAGCTTTAATGACATCAACTATTATATTTCTATGTTTACCCCTTAGATTATCAAGTAGCAGAGAAAGGAACTTTTCGTCGGTCACCTCACTGTTTTTTCCTTCTATTAGTTGGCCAAAACGTTTGTCTAGCTTTGTTAGGGCGCTAAGAAGAACTAGGTCAATTCTTGGTGCCTCAGATTTTTTATCTCTCGAGAGAAAAGTGAGTCTCATTAAACTAGTAGCCTCAGCTCCGAATTTGTGTTTGGGTTTATCGTGCAGTATAGAGAAACCGATCGAGCGAACTGCTGGGTTTTGATGAACCAAGGCTGCTAATAAAAAGTCATCAATAATTTTCGTATTACTTAGGATGCAATGCTTTATATAAAGGGCTGCAAAATAATTTTTGTGTGGATTTTGGGCAGCACTAATTAAAGGATCGATAAACCTAAAGTCTGCTACCTTTAGATCTGCAATTTCTCCTATTGTTGCAAGCTGTCCTTTTGGGTCCCCTGATTTTAGTTTTGCAAGAGCGAAATCAGCTGTCCTTTTATACCAGAAGGGATTTTCATTTATAAAAGCTTTCATCCCTTTTCTTACTGCTATCGGCGCAGTGCTGGAAAACCGGTTAGAAGTTCCTGTCATATCTGAGCAAATTAGATAGTTTTCTAAGAGTGCTTGAAAAAGTTTGTTCATGGCAATAGTTCCCTTTAAAGGATGCTTGTCAGGATCAAAATTGCCCTGGAGAATCATTCTGAAATAAGCAACGGCAAGTTTCCCTAATTCTTTTGTTTCTGGGCTAAGGTTTGGTTGATCTAATGCTTGAGTGAGTTTTTCATAGTCGAAAAGCATGATATTTGTGAGACTGGCAAAAAATTCACCAGCATCATCCCAGGGATGTCCACCATTGGGACACTTTTTTGAATAGGAGGAGTCTTTGAATAAAGCGAAGTTTTGATTGTTAGATAGTAGCCAGTAGTAGAGGAGTTGCCAGAAGTGATCTTTCTTAGCAATGTCAGGGTTATTGTGTAAAGCATCGAAAATAGCATGTCCCATCTCATGGGCAGCTGTTTGAGGGATATAGTGACCGAGATATATTGCTATTGCACGACGGTTGGTTATGGTTGAGCTCCGCAGATAGAAGCCTTGACAGATATTTTGTTTAGCTGGATTGTTAACTATTTCAACGCGACTAATTTTATTTTGAGGAATAAATTTGTTTAAAAAACTCATTACCTCAAAAATTTGCCCCAATTTGATCAAGGTATTGCTATCATCAATACGATTGGAAGAAGGGATTCTTTTTCGTTCGCGGAAAAAAAAGCTATGCTGGATGTTTGTTTCTGCTTCTTTTGAAGAATAAAAAACGATCCTTTCTTTTCCTCTGGATAGAATTGCTACTGTGCCCCCTCTCTTTACTTCAACTTTAAGGTACAAGTTAAGGGGTAATTCTTTCTCTAAACCAAGAGGAAGTTTTTGTTGTCTTAAAACTGAGGGGACAGTTATTGAGCTTGTTTGAGGTTGACTTTGGAGGCCCGAGTCTACAGTTGAAACGCCAACCACTCCAGCATCTCTATTAGAATAATTGTTGGACGATGATGGCGGTCCGTATGGTGAAACCCCAGCATCTCTAGGAATAAAACTACCCGCTTCCACGTAATAAATCCTCCTCTAAATAGGGAATGTCTTTTCTATATATATATCGACGAAAATAGGTCGGGATTTCATTTTTGCCTCTAATTTCTAATTTCTCGAACATGTTTACACACCTCACCCCCGGCTTATTCATAGAGGCTTTAACGTAGATGGTGGTGAGGAGGGTAGGTGAGGTCATAGATTTTTTATGCTAGAATGCTTTCAATGCCAAACTTAAAAAACAAAAAAATCTGTGTGTTGATGGGGGGGCGCTCTGGTGAGCGGGCTGTGTCACTGCGCTCGGGAAAAAATGTTCTTAACTCTCTTAAATCCCAGGGATACAACGTAATATCTTCCGATCTGGATGATGATTTGATTTCTAAGCTAAAAAAAGAACAAGTTGATATTGTCTATATTGCTTTGCATGGTCGTTTTGGTGAAGATGGGGTAGTGCAGGGGATGCTAGAGCTAGCTGGTATTCCTTATACCGGCTCAAAAGTTTTGGCTTCAGCTTTAGCGATGAATAAATTGGCAGCAAAAAGAGTTTTTGTAGCGGAAAACATTCCTACCGCCAAATATTTGGAAGTTGATGCCAGTGAAAACATAAAAGAAGAAGTGGCTAAGATTGAAAAACAGTTTAAGTTGCCGATCATTTTGAAACCGACGTCCGAAGGTTCTAGCCTGGGCGTAATTAAGATTAAGACCTGGGAAGGCTTCGAAAAGACTTTAGAGCAATCAGTGGCCGAGTTTAAAGCTGTTTTTGTGGAAGAGTTTCTTGTTGGGCAGGAAATTACCGTTGGAGTGGTGGGCAAGTATCAAGATCTGCAGGCTTTGCCGATTTTAGAGCTGGTGACTAAGAATGAATTTTATGATTATGAAGCTAAGTATACTGCCGGGCTAACAGAATTTATTTTGCCGGCTCGTTTAAATCCAGAGACAACTAAAAAAGCCCAAGAGATTGCACTGGCAGCCCATCGTGCTTTGGGTTGTTACGGTGTTTCTCGCGTAGATATGATTATTGGTCAGGATCAAATTCCCTATGTTCACGAGGTTAACACTATTCCTGGTATGACCGACCAGTCCGATCTGCCGGCCGAAGCTGCTCATTTGAGAATTTCCTTTGATGAGTTGGTTGTTAGAATCCTCGAAAGTGCATACTAGTGGTAAAAAGGAAGCGAAAAGTTACTAAGAGTCGGCGTCGCAGAAAAGGCCGTTTATTTGTCTGGCTTTTTTTTCTGATTTTACTTATCGGATTAACTTACTATATCCTCTCGCTGCCAATCTGGCAGATTAAATATGTTGTCGTCAATGGTACGCAGATGTTATCTGCTAACGAGATCAGAACCATGGCTAGTGTGCCACTTTCGGGCAACTTATTTTTTAGCAATTTGTCTAGAACAAAATCAAACTTAAAAAGTATTACGGCAATTTCTGATTTCAATATTTATCGTATTCCTCCCGCCACTATTTTAATCAATATTAAAGAGCGTCAACCAGTGGCAGCTATTGTGTTTTCGGATCAATCATTTTTTATTGATGAACAAGGCTATGTTTTAAATCGCAATCCCAACTTAAGTTTAAATATTCCCAACTTGCCTGATTTGCCGGTGATTGCCGGTATGGATCGGGCCGCGGTTTTAAAGGTCGATCGTTTGGATAATAAAATTGCTCGGGTTGTCCTGGAAGTAGTGGTTAAGCTGGCTCGTTTTCTCGATCTAAAAAATATTCGTCTTGAGCTGGCTGGAGTTGATAATATAACTTTGCTTCTTGATGATGTTCTGCGGGTAAAACTTGGAGACTATAATGATATTCAAAAAAAGATGCAGGTTTTCAAAGCTCTTCTGCCGGTGATGGCCGGCCGCTGGTCTAGTGTTGTCTATGTGGATGTGCGTTATCCGGATAATCCGGTTATTAAATACAAATAGTAATGGGAATATGGCAAAGGGTAATGAGAATTTATTATTCTCTATTCACATTACACATTACTCCATTCTGTCTGCTTTATAGTATTTTCCAATACAAGAATGTCCCTGAAATCTAGTTAGGGGAAGATGCCATTAAAGAGCTTGTTTTGAGCCTGCACCATCCTTTCTGTAAA
>MEUC01000010.1 GCA_001771545.1 candidate division WOR-1 bacterium RIFOXYB2_FULL_42_35
GCTCCTATCATCGCCGCCGGAGAAGCGATCGCGTGCTCAATCCGCCATTTCTTGGCCCACAAATAAGCAACGGCAAAGATAAAATAAGTTTGGATGGCTAGCGGAATAGCGATTAAAAAGATATGCAGCGGATTTTCGATAATAATATTTCCCTGAAAGGCAAAAAGCAGGATCAGGGTAGAAAGAAGACCGATGATCGCAACCGGTTTTAACATCCGCAAAAAAACATTTTCAAACCAGGGCATCCCCAGATATTTTATCAGCAGCTGTCTCGATATATATCCGCCGGTTAAAGGGACGACCACAAAAAGGATCGTCGAATAGATCAAAGTGTCATAAGGAACAATTATTTGATTTACCCCCAGCAGGAATTTTACGATCGGGACAAAAGCAATCAGGATAATCAAGTCATTGACCGCGACCTGGACTAAGGTATGGGCCGGATTTCCTTTGGTCAAATAGCTCCAGACAAAAACCATCGCCGTACAGGGCGCGGCCCCCAATAGAATCGCTCCGGCGATATATTCGGTAGCCAAGGCAGGGGTAATAAAGGCCGCGAATAAATATTTCAAAAAGATAACGGCAAAGATCGCCATGGTAAACGGTTTTATAAGCCAATTAACGACCAGGGTTACGATTAATCCTTTTGGTTTTTTTCCGACCCTGACAATGCTTGAAAAATCGATCTGCACCATCATCGGATAGATCATCAGCCAAATAAGGATGGCTATCGGGATATTGACCCGGGCAACCTCCATTTGACTTAAGACGGCAACTATTTGCGGAAAGACCTTGCCTAAAATTATTCCGCCGATAATGCAGAGGATCACCCAAACCGAAAGATAGCGTTCAAAAATTGGGAGCTTGGCGCTAACGTCGGTATTTTCCATTATTTATAGTCCTTATTTTTACTTTGCATTTCAGATCGCATCCTTTCCGGCCTTTACCGGCGCCGGTCTGTTTTTTGATCCCCAACGTCTTATTGAGTTTGAGTTCCGAAAAAACCGTCAGGTTTAAAGAATAATACTGCCAGGGCCCGACTTTTTTATTTTTTACCAGCCCGCTTTTACGTAAATAGGCCAGATGGCGGGAAACTTTGGGCTGGGAAAGCTTGAGAGCCGAGTAAATCTCGCAAACACAGCACTCCCCTTTTGCCAGCAGTTGGATTATTAAAAGCCGGGTCTCATCGCTTAAGGCGCGGAAGATCTTGATTGTTTTTTTCTTATTCATATATGCCTATGCATATATAATACGCTTTGCCAAAATAATTGTCAAGCAGTTAAGGGTGTCTCGCCGGTGCCGGCCGCCTTACGACCGTGCGGCCCGACGGGGATATCAAGCTCAACCTAAAAAAGGCTTGCTATCTACAACCTGCCGGCATAGAAGACCGGAACAATTATTCCATCGCCTCGAATGAGCGTGCTTTTTTGGATGTTCTCCCTCTCAACAAAGATTATCATTTTGACAATCTGGCGCCGCTTGACTGGGACAAGGTTTTTGAAATACTGCCCATGTATGGTAATAAGCGGATGGCAAAAAAAGCAGCTGAATATCACCGTGTACTTAAGGACAAAAAATAATGATCTTTGACACGGCAACGCATAAAAACATCCTCCTGCGTATACTCAAAGATATCTATACCGATACGACTGTCGGTCCGTTCCTCGGTTTTAATGGTGGAACGGCCGCTTATCTTTTTTACGGGCTGGAGCGCTTTTCGGTTGACCTTGATTTTGATTTGCTCGAGAAAACAAAAGAAAAACATGTTTTTGAACAGATTATAAAAATACTGGAGAATTACGGAACGATCAAAGACGCACGAGAAAAAAGATACAACCTTTTCTGTCTGCTTTCTTATAAGAACAAGGTTCAGGTCGACAGAAATATCAAGATTGAGATAAACCGCAGGGATTTTGGATCGAAATATGAAGTGAAGTCGCACCTTGGCATTTCCATGAAGGTAATGGTTAAGGCGGACATGGCGGCTCACAAGCTGGTCGCAATGCTGGAGCGGATCGGCAAAACCAATCGCGATATTTATGACGCCTGGTTTTTCCTCCATAACGACTGGCCGGTTAATAAAGAGATCGTGGAACAACGCACCGGTCTGCCGTTTGCCGGCTTCCTGCGCAAGTGTGTCGGCTCTCTCGAAAAAATGAACGATCGGCAGATCTTATCCGGGGTTGGTGAACTTCTTAACGAGAAACAGAAAGCCTGGGCCAAATCAAAGCTTAGGACAGAGCTCATTTTCCTGCTTAAATTAAAACTGGAGCAATAAGGACGGGTGGTGACAAATATTGCTTTGACACATAAGCAGTTAATTCATATATAGTTGAGTTATACGCAATTCAAAAAATATTTTTCTAACAGAGATTAAGGAATAATAGGCCTTCAAAGAGCAATAAAATTGAAAAATTGGGCGCCGAACTCTGCCCATGTGGCTCGCGTTTGGCACATGGCAGTTTATAATTGGGTCGGACAAGTGGTTGATTTTGCAGTTGTTTGAAAAGCACGGATAGCTAACTACTCCCCCTCCCTCACCTTAAAATCTTTACCGACACATCTCTCCATGATAAAACCGATCGAGACAAAGACCAGCAGGGAAAAGATGAGGCGCAGAAACCAGAACTTGACCCCAAGAAAGCCAATCTCAAAGGCGTACATCGGGATCGCCATACAGCTGAAGGCTCCGAGGTAAATAAAGATATTGCGCGCTCTCGCCCCCTTGGAATAAAGGATATAGGCTACCGGGAAAGCACCGTAGAGCGGTCCGGGCTGGACTGTGGCCAGGAGGATGACCCAAAACATGCCAGCCAGTCCGGAACCTTGACCGATATGTCTTTCAATCTTTTCCCTGGGGACCCAGACATCGAACAGGCCGATCAACAAGAACATCAACGGCAAAAGGACGATCATTTCTCTAAGGAACATTAAAAAGTTAATTATTATCTGTTCCATCAATAAAACATCCCTATTAATAACCCGATCACGATCGCCCCGAAAAAACTTAAGATATTTCTCATGATCGCCGCTTTTTTGCCGAAATATTTTATCTCCAGGGGGAGAGTTAAAGCGCCGACCATCATCAGAGAAGTGATAAAGACCGCCACTACTGTGTAAGACACGCCCTGTGAAACCATTATTCCGGCCAGAGGAAAAGCCACAAAGCCCGGGATTAGGGAAACCGACCCGATCAGCGCGGCAGTAACGATACCCAAAGCGCCGCTCCTGGCTCCCAGGTATTCTACAATAACTTTTTCGGGTACCAGGTAAATAAATATGCTAACCAGAAACAGAACAAACAAAAGCGCCGGCAATAGTTTCAGGAACATGATCGTTCCGCGTTTTATTCCCGCGACCGTTTTTTGCCGATTAACGAAAAATGAAAGGGTCAGGCAGATAATGGCGGCAATGATTAGTATTTGCATTTATCTCCCTTGTTACCCCTTTTTATAAAGCTTCAAAAACATTTCCAGCGATCTTTTTCTCTCTTTTATTATCAGCGCCCATTCATCAAGCCGGCACCGGCCGCTTTTGGTAATCTCATATACTCTCTTAGCCGGTCCTTTCTCCCCCTTGGCCCAGGAAGATCTGACCGCGCCGCTTTCCTCCATTTCGCGCAGGGCGCGGTAAACCGCTCCGACATCGCTGTCTTTCAGCTCGCCGATCAGCTCATAACCGTAGGTTTTTTTCTTTTTAAGCAGGAGCAAAAGCCGCGGCTCAAGCATCCGGCCGTGCGGCCCGCAATGGCAGATATTTTTACACATGAACTATATGATACATACATATAGCTGAAAAAGTCAAGCAAAAGAGTATAAAGTTTTAAAGCGGGCTTCTAATGTTCTTCAGTGCGGGATTGGTCAGCAGAAGGATCGCAGAGTTCTGATTTTAAGGTGAATTATCACTGAATACTGACAATATTCACCATATATTGACATATAATGATGAATTCTGTACAATATTGATGTGGGCACAACAAAAACAATAAGAAACCGCCTCCAGTTGCTTAGAACTCAATACGATTCCCTGAGACAAGGTAAAGAGTCGCTTTTGGCAATCATTGATGAGGTTGAGATACCGGAGAATGTCTACAACTCAAACGCCATAGAAAATTCCACGCTTACCCTCAAAGAAACCGAAAAAATACTTCTGGAACAAGCGCTTGCCAGGGAGGTTTCCGTGCGCGAAGTGTTTGAGGCAAAGAATTTAGCGCGCGTAATTGAATATAAACGGAACAAAAATCAGAGATTGGAACTGACAAAGGACAACATTTTACTGCTCCACCAAATGCTTATCGGGGGCATTGATGATTCCATTGCCGGGCGATTCAGAAAAAAAGGGGAATATGTTCGCGTTGGTCCGCACATCGCACCGGCGCCGGAGCGCGTGGAACGGCTGATCGAATCAATCCTGCTCGAGTATTCAAGCGATATGCAAACATATTTTCTCGATAAGATAGCAAAATTTCACCTGGATTTTGAAACTATCCATCCATTTTGCGACGGCAACGGCAGGATGGGCCGCGTGCTTATTAATCTGCAGCTTCTTGCCGTCGGTTTTCCGCGCGTGATTATCCGCAACAAAGAGAAGGCCGCTTATTATCAGGCATTTAAGGATTACAAAGAGAATAAAAGCACTAAAACGATTGAAAAGATACTCACTCTTGCTCTTGCGGAATCGCTTCATAAAAGAACCGTTTATCTTAAGGGAGAAGATATTATCCCACTATCGGAGTTCATCAAAAAGAACTCCCTTTCAGCTTCGGCTGTTACGAACGCGGCGAAGAAGCAGACCATCCCCGCTTTTCGCGAAAAAGGCAAGTGGAAAATCGGCACGCGGTTCGTTTATGAGAAGAAGTAATTTTCTCTACAAAGGGCTTCTAATATTCTTTAAGGCGGGGTTGGTCAGCCGGGTATAGCGCTGGGTGGTGCGGATATTGCTGTGGCCTAATAATTTCTGGACATAGCGCACATCGACGCCGTTTTCCAGAAGATGAGTGGCAAAGCTGTGGCGCAGGGAGTGGAAGGTGGCTTCTTTTTTGATACCGGTTCGGAGCAAACCCTGGCTAAAAACCTTCTGGGCTGTTCGAATTGTAATATTCCCACCCTGCTGGCTGTCGAACAGATGATCTTTGCTATTTTTACCGGCAGAAAGCTTTTTTATATCATCTGTCAGTTTTTCCGATATGACGGTACGCCGGTCTTTTTGTCCTTTGCCGCCGTGGACAAACAACAATTTTTCAGTTATATCGACATCCCCTACTCTCAAGCTAACCGCTTCGCCGACCCGCAGTCCGGCGGCATAGGAAAGTGCGATCAGCAGGCGGTGCTTGGGATTTTCATATTTGTCCAGCAGCGCATTAATTTCAGCGCGAGTGAGAAGGATTGGTAGTTTTTGCGGGCGTTTAGGGTGTTTAATCTCAACAGCCAGAGGTTTTTTATATATTTCGCGGAATAAAAAATTCAAGGCATTGAGGGTTAAGCTGATAGTTTGGGGGGAATAGCCCTGATCCTTTTTGGCCAGCAGGTATTTTTTTATTTCTTCATTGGTGATCTCGCGCGGAGATTTATCGTAATGCTTATAGAGTTCTTCGATGGCATGACAGTAGGCCTTGATGGTTTTGGGGCTAAGGTTGCGCAAACGCATCTCGTCGGCGACATAATCCAAAAATTTTCCCATATGCATTAGCATAACATAAGTTCGTCTATACTACAATATTGGTTTGACACTTAGCAGTTTATTCGTATATAATCGAGTTATATGAAATATGCTTTTCTTTTTACGGCTAACGCCTAACACTTTTCTATAATGAACAAATTTTATTTTTAATTTTTAAGAGGGGGGTATATGGTATTTTCTCCGCTTCGCTCCGAAAATGATTTATTATAATAAAAACTATGCCGAGTAAAACTAAACTCACTAAAAAAGACGACAATACTAATGGTTTGGCATTTATAAAAGAAGTTGCCAAATATTTTATGGATTTTTTGGAAACAGATTTCCATAAAAGAAAAAATCCAAAAAGAAGTATTCAATTTAGGAGTAGCAATAATTTGCTTGTTGGATTAAATCTCAATAAATATCCTTCTTTTAAGAATCTCGTAAATAAAGCGATAAATCACGCATTTGATAAAAATACTCTCAACACAATTTCCAAAGGGGTTTATAGGACAAATATCCCAAAAAATTTATTAGATTTAGTTAAATTGCAGACGGAAAAAATAACTAGCAAGCAAATTACCAAAATCCTTGAACAAATCGCCGAGGAAATAGAAAAATCAGCCACTTTATACAAAAAAGAATATGATCAAGCGTTAAATACCTCCCTTGAAGCTGTCGCCAAAATTCTAAAAACAGATTTAGTTTTGCCGTTTGTAAGCAATATTGAAAAACCTTTAGAGAATTTAAACCTTGGTGACGAAAACAATATTTATTTAATGGAGGAAGAGCTAACCGCAGTTTTATCTTCCTCTCTGGAAAACAAAATTTCTGAAGTTGTAAAACTTTTGCTAGCAAAAGAAAAAGTTGATATTTCAAAACAATTGAAAGATGTTTTTGAGCTTGCCGACATCAAATTAAATATTCATTCATTCTTTGAAAGTTTTCAGGTCGGCGATTTGTTCGCAGAAATATATGAAATGGAGAGAAACAGAACCATTTTAGATAAACAAGAATTTTATTTATATTTTTGCGATATAACTTTCAATAATGCCAAATTCCCAATTTTTTATATTCCATTTGGGATTGAAAAACAAAACGAAGTTTTGACGATTGAGTTTGATTCGCAGGTATATATAAACAAAAAAGCTCTTGAATATATAACCCAAGAATACAATCAAGAAAAAGGCAAAAAGGGAAATTTAAAAACAATATCGGAAAGAATAATCTATTTAGCCCAACACCAAAACGATTTTAGAGATGTGGTCAGTGAAATATTGAGTGAAATAACAAATTTCTTTGAACTTGATAAAAGCATAGATATAAACAATTCCGAGCAACAAATTGCAAAAAGTTTTCTTGTTAGAGCTTCAAATAATTGCTACTTGGCTTTATTTGATAAATCAGACGAGGCGTTGGTTAATGATTACGAAGAAATATTAAAATTGCTCATGGCGGGCGACAGTGTTTTAGGGGAAGCTTTCAATAAATTGATTGATGATTTTATTCATAAAAACCCTCAACCTTTCAACCCTACCGTTGAAGAAGAATGGGACGATACTGAAACAAGCGACCGTTTAGTTTTCAATAGTCCAATTCCGCTAAACAGCGAGCAACTTCAAATTTTATCTGCTATCAGAAAAGATGATTGTAAATACATAATTGTTGAGGGGCCTCCGGGAACAGGTAAAAGTCATACAATAACCGCAATTGTTTTTGATTCTATTCTGAAAAATCAATCAGTTTTAGTTTTATCAGATAAAAAGGAAGCTCTTGATGTCGTGGAAGACAAAATTACCGAAACGATGAATAAAGTTCGTCTCGATAAAAATTTTCAAAATCCAATTTTGAGGCTTGGAAAAACAGGAAGCACTTACAGCCAAATTTTGGCTACCACGGCTGTAGAAAATATTAAAACGCATTATCGAGCCGTCAAAAAAGATTATGGAACACTTGAAAGCAATATTGAAAAATCTGGCAATACGTTAAAGGAAGATTTACAGGCAGAAATATTGGCTTATGAGGAAATTGACTTAAAAGAAATACACGAGCTGTTTGATTTGGAATCTTATTATGTGAATAAGGGCTTCCCTGTTGAAATTGATGAGGTTCTAAATCAGGCGGAATCAGCGATTGAGCTTGAAGAATTTAAAAAAATATTTTTATCGCTAAAAGACAAATTTATTATTGATCAGAACGAGAAAGAAAAAGAAGCGAAACTTTTCGACTTGCTCAGTTTTTCAATCAATGACTTCAAAGACATATCCAACTTCCAAAAATATTTATGGTTATTAAATTTCCTTTCTTCTTCTGTCGCTAAAATTAAAGAAGTTTACGCCAATAATCTGGTATTGTTATCAACATTTGATAATTTTAACGACTCCTCGTTAGGAAAATTGAACGATTTTATAAGCAATTACGAAAAAGAGAGAAACTGGCTTTTCGGTTATGCGTTTAAAAAAGAAAAAATTGAAAATTTAGACAAGAAATTTAAAAAATCTTTTAGCCTAACTTCGCAAATTGAACCGCATAAACACTTAGAAGATTTGAAAAAAGTTTTAGGAATTTATCAATTTGCCGAAGAGCTAAAAGCAAAATTGGACGAGAAGTATCAGATCAATTTTGATTATTTAAGATTTATTCATCAGGCAATAAATGACGATACACTTTTAGGTGTATTAAACAGCCTAATGCAAATTGGTGATGATTTGAAATTTTTAAATACAAATTTGCCAAAATACCCGAATACAATAAAAAAACTAAAAATTGATTTGAGTTCTTTCAAAACTTTTTGCTCAAATGATTTGGTAAAAATTTCAAACCTTGATTTTGACAGACTGATTAGGTTCATAAATTTGAAGCAGAAAGTTGAAAAAGATTTCAATAATATTCCTACACTTAATTATGCTGGTCAAAAGAAAAATATTGAGGCACTTGTTACTGCTCAAATGACCTTTCTTTTGGACGGACGATTGATTGATTTTTACGAAAATAATAAAGCGACCGCGAAAGCGTTAAGAGATATAATCCGAACAAAACAAAGATTTCCGAAAGACGAATTTTTGAAGCTTAAAGAAGCATTCCCCTGTATATTGGCGGGAATAAGAGATTATGCGGAATATATACCGCTTGAGCCAGAGATTTTTGATCTTGTGATTATTGATGAAGCTTCGCAGGTAAGCATTGCCCAAGCATTTCCTGCTTTGTTGCGTGCAAAAAAGATTTTGATTCTTGGAGATAAAAAACAATTTAGTAATGTTAAAACTGCTCAAGCTCGTACTGATACAAACAGAGAATACCTAAACAATCTCAGGGATTGTTTTGTTAAAAATGTTTCAAGCGAAGGAACAAACCTCGTAAAGCTTGGGAAGTTTAATATCAAAACTTCTATTCTTGAGTTTTTTGAATTTATAACAAATTATAATGCTCAACTGCTAAAACATTTTAGAGGATATAAAGAGATTATTTCCTACTCTAATAAATATTTTTATCAAGACAGCTTACAAGTGATGAAAATTAGAGGGAAAGCTATTGACGATGTTATTAAGTTTTCTTTTGTTAAGCATGACGGGAAAAAAGAATTGGCACAAAATACAAACACGCTTGAAGTTGAATTTGTAATCTCCGAACTGAAAAAATTAAAAGAAATTGATAGCAATCAAAGTGTTGGAATTATTACACCTCATACCAATCAGCAAAAATTACTTGTCGAGTTAATAAGCAAATTACCAGAAAAGGATTATTTTTATGATAAGTTAAAATTAAAAATTATGACTTTTGACACCTGCCAAGGTGAAGAAAGAGATATTATATTTTATTCAATGGTCGCCACAGAAGAAGACGACCATTTATGGGGTGTTTTCATTAAAGATTTGAACGATGTTGATATTGAAGAAGACGGAAAAATAAAAGCCCAGAGGTTAAATGTTGGTTTAAGTCGTGCCAAGGAAACAATGAACTTTATCTTGAGCAAGCCGATTGATAAATACAACGGCTCAATTGGCGAGGCGTTAAGACATTATTATTTTATTTTGGACGAGGCAAAAAAGGAACGAAGCATTAGCGAAACAGATGAAAAATCAAAAATGGAGCCAGAGGTTATGAACTGGTTTTATCAAACTGATTTTTGGAAGAAAAATAAAGACAATATAGAATTTATTCCACAATTTGAGCTTGGTAAATATTTGAAACAGCTTGATAAAGCATATACCCACCCGAATTATAAAGTTGATTTTTTGTTAGTCTACAAGGACGAAACCCACCAAGAACACAAAGTTATAATTGAATATGACGGATTTAGAGAACACTTCAAAGATATTGATGAGATAAACGAATTTAATTATCAAGATTATTACACCGACGGAGATGTTTATAGACAAAAAGTGTTGGAAAGCTATGGATATAAATTTTTGCGAATAAACAAATTCAACATTGGCAACGATCCAATTTCAATTCTTAATGAAAGAATCGGCAACCTTATTAAAAACGGTGTTGTAAAAAATAATGTAATTAGTCACATTCACGAAACTATTGAGGGTTTGCAAAATGGCGAGATGAAAGAATGCCCGAAATGTAAAGAAATAAGGGAGTACAAAGATTTTAGAGACCCAGATTTAATTACTGGTTATGGTCGATTTTGCTGTCATTGCAAGGGTTATACATTGGTTGAAAAATCTGATAGTGATAACACCGAGGATAGCCCTGCAATTTCGAGCGATAAAACCTGCCCTAAATGCGGAGCAAAAATGATTTTAAGAAAAGGAAGATATGGAAAATTTTATGGTTGTTCAAAATTCCCATACTGTCGAGGCACGAGACAAGTTTAAAAAAACAAATAAGGAGTCTTGGCTTCGGGGCATTCACCCCCAGCCCCTCTGCCCCTACGCCAAGACAAAAATAAAATTTGTTCATTATAGAAAAGTGGTTCCGCTGAGGCGGAACAAAAAGAAAAGCATACATCATATAACACGGCATATCTGGTTACGGCTTTTTTCAAAAGCCTCCACCCATATTTGCCTCCGCTACGCTACGGCAAACATCAGATATGCCGGGACGTTATCGGTAAGATTTTGGAAAGGGGGAAATGATGATAAGAATAAGGAACTCTGCCGATTTTTAGATTATCTTGCCAAAACGAGCAACATATACAAGAAAGAAAATTAAGGAAAATTTGTGTTTAACTTTAATAATAGTACGTAGTTAACAATTAATAATCTACATGGATTAGGCTGTCATGGAAAGCAGCCTTTGCTTTTTTTTATTGGTACACCTAATCTTATGTTCAGCGGCACAGAAAAATGAAGGAGCACAAATGATTTCTCCAAAAACAACTTTGTGTATCGTAAGACCAGAGGAAGCAAGGAACGAATATGAACGTATGGTGTGTCAAGTCTTTAGCGAGGGATGTCCTCTTTCCGCAGCAGAACTTGTCAAAAGTGTCGCCGAGCAGATGTATTCCGACGAATTGCGGCATGGCGCATGGGTGGTCGATGCATTGAGGCAAAGAATGGCGCGATATCGTGATTTCGTCTGATCGCTGTGCGCCATGGAATCCAACAATAACTGCAAAGGAGTAGAGACGAATGGATCATCAGTTATGGCTTATCGCGTTGGGACTTGTGCTGGGCGCCCTTGGAACCCTGATAGGGGCCGGCGGGGGGTTCATTCTGGTTCCCGTCCTGCTTATTCTGTACCCGAATGAGAGTCCGGAAACCGTTACCAGTATCTCATTGGCTGTTGTATTCATCAACGCCTTATCAGGATCGGCGGCATACGCACGCTTGGGGCGTATTGACTACAAGTCCGGCTGGTTGCTTGCGCTCGCTACCGTTCCAGGAGCGATTGCAGGTGCATTAACCACCGACTACATTCCCCGCCAAACGTTCAACGGTATCTTCGGCGTTATAATGATCCTAGCGGCGGCCTATTTACTTTTCCACCAGGGCGGGAAAAGGAACCCAATAGAGGCCCGAAGAAAGCGCCATACCAGCAGAACTGTAATTGATAGGGACGGCACCAATCACACATTCTCATATGACCTGCGACTCGGCATGGTGTTGAGCGTATTTGTCGGATATGCCTCAAGTCTGCTGGGTATCGGCGGCGGTATTATCCACGTGCCGGTACTGGTTCGTGTGCTAAACTTCCCCGTGCATATTGCGACCGCAACCTCACACTTCATCTTGGTAATCATGGCTTTAGCAGGAACCATCGTCCATATTGCAAACGGGTCTTTTTCATCGTCTTCTGTCTACCATACGATACTTTTGGGGATAGGCGTTTTGTTTGGGGCGCAAGTGGGAGCGTGGCTTTCTTGCCGTGTACATGGGGGGTGGATCATCCGCAGTTTAGCTGTGGCACTCGGCTTGGTTGGCATCCGGATAATCATCATGGCTCTGAAACCGTGACAGCACTCGCCAAACAAGTCCATGCAGGCGACGCTTTACAGCACGCCTGATGGATGTCGTTAATAAAAAAGGAAGGAAATGGGGAAACTCCAAAATCCAACCGATAACAAAGGCTATATGCCATTAAAACGGCACATAGCCTCAACCGTTAGGCAAAATGAGCATACTCTCGGGAGATTAAAAAAACGAATGAAAAAAATCCGAAACAAAACAACCCCTCGCCAGTTGTCCCCAATTTGGGTACAACTGAAATTGGAAAGCGCAAACCGCCCCCTACCTCCCCTGCACCGCCAAAATATTCATATTGGTTTTAGCTTTAATACTTCTTGACTCCGCTTACAACACTCTGCACCAATCTTGGCAATTGTTCGATCAAATATAAGGGCAGAGATAAGACTTGATCGACATAAGACAATTTGTCCAGAGATATACGGACGCCAAACCTGGACTTTTTTTCTTCAACAAACAACCGCAACGATTTTAATCCACCTTGCTTGCCCGCTTTTACTTCTACCGGAAAGATATCGCTTCCAATATTTATGAGATAATCCACTTCCGCCCTACTGCCCCTTTTGTCTCTTGCCCAAAAGAAAAGGTCTCCGGCACGGTTCTTTTCGTCGTATGCAAGCAGTTCCTGCCCGACAAATTGCTCTGCCACACCGCCGGCATTTATCTGCATGATATTCTCTTCAAACAGAAGATTGCTTTGCAGCCCGCATGAATTCTGCGCAAGACCAACATCTAAAAACAGAAGCTTGAATTTTTTCTCGTTTATCTTTGAGCCGATAGGCAGACCGGACGCGCTTGACAAATATATCGGCTTGACAACGCCCGCCAGATCCAATAAATCAACTGCGTTTTTCAAGTCTCTTGATTTTTCTTCCGGGTCAATAAGGGTATATTTGATTCTTTGCCCAACCAGACGGGGAGTGCTGTCAAATATTTTTTGCAGATATTTATGCTGGCTTATTTTTGCGTATTTTCCAAAATCACTGCGGTATGTTTGCAATAACGCGGTCTGTATCTTCTGACAGTTCAGGATGTCCTTGTCTGCGATATAATTCTTCAATACTGCCGGCATGCCTCCGAGCACTAAATATAATCTCAATAATCCCATTGCTTTCTGATGTGCTGTTTCATCTATCGGCACTGATAATTCAACATTAGCCAGCGCCTGTTTTAGCTGTTGATTGCCGGAAGCCTCGAGAAATTCGGAAAACGACAGGGGTTTCATAGTAAACCTCTTAATGTTAATAATTCCATCTCGAAGCTCCTAAATGAACCGTGCTCGCGAATTTCCCGCAC
>MEUC01000011.1 GCA_001771545.1 candidate division WOR-1 bacterium RIFOXYB2_FULL_42_35
GAGGCAACATACTAGAAGCTTTACAATTAGCCGTTCAAGGATTGCCCCGCCTCCCCAACGCTACCCCAGCCTAAAAAATAATACCTAAATAGTTACGTTCTATCTGTCATAAAGTTAAACCAATTACACCCTCATTTTTGAAGCCTCCCAACAGAGACCTACGAAAAATTAAGTTTTTTAAAACTCTCATAAATTGTTATCGAACAATCTTTTCATAAATTTCAAATTAACTGAAATTTTTTTTCAAACCTGCCGAGAACATCTTGGAGGTAATTATTATGACAACCGTAGGATCAACTTTTTTGCCCCGAGTAAAAGCTGTAGCAAGAAACCCAAAGGACTGGATGCATGGCCTAGGCTCTTTTTCCAGAAAAACAGCTAGAGAATTAGGACGAAGTGGCAGCACAACCCTTAGACTCTGGGAAAATGGAACAACCGTGCCAATCCGAGTTAGAGGTGCCCTAGGCTCCAGAACTTTCCAAGAAGTAACAATAAGAGCTAATGAAGGGACTACCCCAACCGCCAAAGAAGTTCGCGCTGCTATTCGTCATCTAACAATTCACCAAGTTGAAGCAGGGGAAAGCATTGAAACTGACAACATTAAAGTACAAGTAAAGCAAGCAACTCCCCTTGATAGCGCTTATGAAGCCAAAACTGATGCCATCATGGCAAACATTCCTAAACCCAAACGCTTAAGCTTTAACTTTTGGCGTGGAAAACTAGCTAAGATTGTTATGGCTGATGAGAAACTTATCCCTAAATTCGAAGCTGTAACCAGAAAATTATTAGACTTAGACAAGACCGATCTCTCGACTCGACAAAAAGCTCAGCAATTATCAACAGAGCTTAAGGAACAATTTCCTGCTGACCAACGTAAAACTTTACCAAAATTGTTAAGATTAGGTTTTTTTATCGCAGACATTCTGCCAACTGTTTTTTATCACTCTTTTAAAATCTTAATGAAACAAGCCGCCAAACTTTTTATTGGCGGAGAAAACATAGCAGAGGCAAACAAAACCATTGAGCGACTAGCTAAAGATGAAGCTGGTTACGTTCTTGACTTCGTCGCCGAAGAAGCAACTACAGCAGAAGAAGCTGAAATCAATATCCAAAGATACTTAGCTTCTATGGATACTTTAGCAGCAAGCCCTGAAAGGGTCATTTCTGTTAAATTAACAGGCTTGGTCCCTGGCTTCACCCCGGAAGACGGTCAACAATTCGATGCCAGCAAAATCCCAGCCGCACAAGCAGCATTACTAAAACTGGTCACAAAAGCTAAACAAAAGGATGCCGTAATTATTATTGATATGGAAAGATATTCTGTTAAAGATGCAACTTTAGACATTCTTGAACAATTCCACGCACAAACAAACTATCAATATGTTGCCAACCTTGGAGTTGTTATTCAAACTTATCTAAAAGATTCTCTGGCTGATACCGAACTCTTAAACGCCTTTGCAGATAGGTGCTCAGAAAAAACTGGAGGAGAACAAAAACTAGCTGTCCGCTTTGTTAAAGGGGCTTATCAGGTCAAAGACAAAGAACATGTCTTACCAAACCACGAAGCAGTTAATCAACGCTATGTTGAGTGCGTTAACCTAGCTCTTGACCATAAAGAGGGAATGCGCATCATCGTCGCATCACATAACCCGAGAACAATCAGTGAGTGTCAAGCCAAGGCAGAAGCTAAAGGTGCTAAATTAGAATATGAAATGCTACTGGGCATGCCAGCTTCCCCAGTTTTACTCTCGCTAGCCAAACAAGGCAATACAGTTAGGTTTTATTTGCCAGTCGGCTCTTTCGAAGAAAGCATTGGTTACTTCATGAGACGTATGGTAGAAAACGCTAATTCCAGCTCTTGTCAAAAGACTTTTACATTGTATTATGACAGTGTTATAAGTTTAGCTGAATACAAAGCCAGGGCATATGAGCCTGTGTCTATCCCAACACAAGCTATCACAGAAACAGCATAAGAATAAACAACAAGAGAAATTCCCATGCTACAGTCTTGGCATGCGCAATCTTTCTAACCGCCAAAATATATTCTCGTAATTCAGGCAAAAGCCCCCCTCAACAGGTGAAAAATAAGATTTTTCGTGCTAAAATATCTTCTTAATGGAGGAAAACAAATGACAAGAACCATTAAAATATTTGACACAACCCTAAGAGACGGCGAGCAATGCCCAGGCGCATCGCTTAACCCCGAAGAAAAGCTGGAGATTGCCAGACAACTGGCCAAACTAAATGTTGACGTAATTGAAGCTGGTTTTGCCATTGCTTCACAGGGCGACTTTGAGGCCATCAAAACTATTGCCCAACAAATCAAAGGCCCGGCAATTTGCTCCTTGGCTCGCTGCAAAAAAGAAGACATTATGCGGGCTTGGGATGCAGTCTCTTATTCAGATAAGCCTATGATCCATGCGTTTCTGGCCACCTCACCAGTTCACATGGCTAAAAAGCTTAAAATGACGCCGGCTCAAGTTTTGAAAGCAGCCCAGGAAATGGTAGCACTGGCAGCTTCGCTTTGTCCTTTCGTTGAATTTTCACCGGAAGACGCTGGCCGTTCCGAACATAAGTTTCTTTATAAAGTTGTAGCTGCAGTTATTGAAGCCGGAGCTAAAACTGTAAATATTCCTGATACAGTTGGTTACACTACTCCCTGGGAATTTGCCCAGCTAATCGAAAATGTCATCCAGAACGTGCCTGCCATCAAAAAGAAAAATATCATCATCAGCGTTCACGTTCACAACGACCTTGGTCTGGCAGTGGCTAATTCACTAGCTGCTGTAAAAGCTGGAGCCAATCAAGTTGAGTGTACTATTAATGGCATCGGAGAAAGGGCTGGCAATGCCTCTCTGGAAGAAGTTGTTATGGGCATCAACACTAGAAAATCTTTCTTTGATTGCAAAACCAATATTAAGACCAAGGAAATCTACAAAACCAGCAGATTGGTCTCCAATCTAACCGGCATGATGGTGCAACCCAACAAAGCAATTGTTGGCGCTAATGCCTTTGCCCATGAAGCCGGCATCCATCAACATGGCATGCTGCAAGACAGGACAACTTACGAAATCATGAAGCCGGAAGACATTGGCCTGACCGAATCAAAAATTGTGCTGGGCAAACACTCGGGTCGTTTTGCTCTGCAAAAGAAACTCAAAGAGATGGGCTATGCCCTTGATAAAGAGGGACTGGAAAAAGCCTACCAACGTTTTCTGACCATAGCTGACAAGAAAAAAGATGTTTCGGAAAGGGATTTGGAAATTATTGTGGCTGAAGAAGTCTACGTTGTGCCTGAAGATTATACAATTGAAAGCATTGAGATTAATTCAGGGACCAAAACGATACCAGAAGCCACGGTTACGCTTCTATATCAAGGCAAAGCCATTAAAAAGGTTGCCAATGGAGCTGGCCCGGTTGATGCTGTGTATAAGGCCATTGAACAACTGACCAAGGTTAAAGCTGCTCTGGTTGATTATTCTATCCAGGCAATAACCGGCGGGACTGATGCACTGGGTGAAGTAATTGTGCGTATTAAAGACAAAGACAAGATCTACGTAGGTCATGGTGCAGACACAGACGTTATTGTTGCTTCCGGTAAAGCCTATCTGGCAGCAATAAATCGTTTACTGTACGCCACTACTCAACGGTAATACAGGTTAAAGTCCGAGAAACGTTTCCAGAGGCCTGAATCTTCT
Source organism: candidate division WOR-1 bacterium RIFOXYB2_FULL_42_35 (assembly GCA_001771545.1). Classification (GTDB taxonomy): domain Bacteria; phylum Margulisbacteria; class WOR-1; order O2-12-FULL-45-9; family O2-12-FULL-45-9; genus XYD2-FULL-41-8. Next base: position 3,699 of record MEUC01000011.1, read on the forward strand.
TTACAATTACCTCTCCAAGTGACTTTAAATCAGGGGCTTCAACAAAGACAATAACATCGTAAGGTCCAGTGACAAGATGAACTGTTTTAACCCCCTGGATGCTTTTAATGATATTGATTAATTCCACTGCTTTACCAGGTAGAGACTCGATTAAAATATAAGCTCTGGTCATCTTTAAATTCCCCCTTATTTTGAGTTGGCAAAGTATAACATGGGCTGGTTGCAAATGGCAAACCTCAGTGATACAATAAACACTGAATTTTAACATCTAAATCCCAAACAATATCAAAACGCTAAAATTCAAATACTTAAAGCATTGTGATTTAGAGTTTTGAGTTTGTTTAGAGTTTGGTGTTTAGAAATTGGGATTTGTTATAGGAGTTTAAAAATGTGGCAAAAATTTAGCGCTTATTTTCTACGAGGACTCTTCACGCTGCTTCCCCTGTTAGTAACCATTTGGCTGCTCTATTTTATGTTTAACTTCCTTGATAGCATTTTGGGCAATATCATTGCCCTCATCATTGGCCGCCATATCCCAGGTCTGGGCTTAATTATTACCTTAGTAACAGTATTTTTAGTCGGTTTTTTCGCCACTCACATCATTGGAGCCAAGCTTTTCCAGTTTGGAGAAGAGATTTTGTCTCGGGTTCCAATCGTTAAAAGCATCTATTTTGCGGTTAAACAGATCAATGATGCCCTTTTTATCCAAAAAAGCGCCGACGAATACAGGCGGGCTTGTTTGGTGGAATATCCGAGAAAAGGACTCTGGTCAATTGGCTTTATAACCTCGGACGCAGCCACTGAAATTGAGGCTAAAATCAAGGAAAAAATGATCAATGTTTTTGTGGCTAATACCCCAACACCTGCCACAGGCTTCTTAGTCTTAGTCCCAGCTCGGGAAGTTATCCTGCTTGATATGAAAATTGACGATGCCTTCAAATACGTTGTTTCTGGCGGAGTTTTAAAACCTGAAGCCTTGCCGCCGGAAATGCCTCCTAAAAAGGATCACTAAGGCGTGCACATCATTATTGTTGGTTGCGGCCGGGTTGGCGCTCAATTGGCCCAAGCCCTTTCCTCTGATGGTCATAATGTTGTGATTATCGATAAGAAAACCGAGTCATTTAAACGCCTAGGTTCTGATTTCAATGGGATCACCATTACCGGAGTCGGTTTTGATTCGGAGATTCTCAAACGGGCTGGGATTGAAAGAGCCAATGCCTTAGCGGCAGTTACCAACGGTGACAATTCCAATATCATGGTTTCTGAAATTGCCAAGAAGATTTACAATGTCCCCCAAGTTATTACCCGCATCTATGATCCGCTGCGTGCCGATATTTACAAAAAGTTTGGTTTAAACACAATTAGTACCACCTCTATTGTGGCAGAGATCTTTAAAAGTGCCATTCTCAAAAAATCTTCAAAATTTGAATTTGCCATTGGCGATGATGTTGGTTTAGTTGAATATCGAGCCAAAGAAGATAAAGGAGCAGCCTGATGTACGTTCTTATTGTAGGCGGAGGCAAAGTTGGCAATTCGCTGGCTGGCGCCCTATCTCACGGAAAATTTGAAGTAGCTCTTCTTGAGAAAAACGAGACTTTTGCTCGTCGATCGGCAGAAGAATTGGACAATGTTTTAGTAATTGCCGGCGATGGTTGTGACCCTGCCCGGCTCGAAGACGCCGGCATTAACAGGGCGCAAGTGGTAACAGCTGTTACCGGAGATGACGAAGACAATCTAATCATTTGTCAACTGGCTCGTGATACTTTTGGGGTTCCTCGGGTCATTGCCAGGGTCAACAACCCCAGAAACGAAATCACTTTTCAAAAACTTGGTATTGATACTGTTTCCAGCACCACAATCATTACTAAACTAATTGAAGAAGAAACGACCGTTAGCGACATGTTTAGCTTACTCGCCTTAAAGCGAGGCAAACTATCAATTGTTGAAGCTAGCCTTGACACCAAGTCTCCTGTGATAGAAAAACCGATCAAAGATTTAAAATTACCTGCAGATTCTATTCTGGCTTCAATTGTTCGGGGCAATCAGATTATTTTCCCTAAGGGCGACACCAGGCTCCAGCCAGGAGATTCTGTTATTGCCCTGGTTACTATTGAGCAAGAAAAAGCCCTGCGGGAAACCCTGCTTGGGAAAGAATAAAAGATGCTGCTTCGGCCAACAAACGAAGATTTTAGAACTGTCGCTTATTACATCGGCAGATTAACGGTTGCCTTAGGTATCGTTCTCATTGTTCCCCTGATTACTGCCTTACTTTTTAAAGAATGGGATCGAGCCATTGATTTTTTTCTCAGCATGCAGCTAGCTATTTTCCTGGGTCTTTTGCCGCAAAAATTCTTTCTTTCTCATCGAGATATGAATTGGAGCCAGGGACTGGCAGTCACTTCCATTTCCTGGCTTGTGGCTATGTTGATTGGGGCAATTCCCCTGGCCCTCTCAGGACACTATGCTTCTTATCTGGATGCCTGCTTTGATGCCATGAGCGGCTTTGCTACCGCCGGGCTATCCTTAATCCAAAACCTGGATCACGCCGCCTATTCCATTAACATGTGGCGACATCTGATGATGTTCCTGGGTGGTCAAGGGATCGTGTTAATTGGCTTAACCTTTTTTATGCGGGGCACAGCCGGCGCTTATCGAATGTATGTTGGTGAGGCCAGAGAAGAAAAAGTCTTGCCTAACGTTATCCACACATCCCGTTTTATTTGGATTGTCAGCTTGATCTACCTGACGCTCGGAACAATCACTCTAACAATTGTGGGGTTTCTAGAAGGCATTCCCCTGCTACGTTCTTTACTCCACGGCTTATGGATCTTTATGGCTGGCTTCGACACCGGTGGTTTTGCCCCTCAATCACAAAACATTCTGTATTATCACAGTTTCCCTTATGAAATGGTTACTATGGTGCTAATGATCTTAGGAACATTAAACTTTAGCCTGCACTACGCTTTGTGGAATAGGAGATTCAGAGAATTATTTAAAAATCTCGAATCACGCACCCTGTTCTTTTCCATAATAACCCTTTTTATGGGAACAGTCATTGGTTTGACCCGATTACACACCTACCCTAGTTGGATCGCAATTTTCCGCAAAGGTTTCTATCAGCTGATTTCTGCCCACACAGGAACCGGTTTTATGAATATTTATCCACAGCAATTCTCTCTTGAATGGGGACACTTAGCATTGCTAATGGTGATCATCGCCATGGGCTTTGGTGGTTCTGCCTGTTCAACTGCCGGCGGGATCAAAGCGCTACGAATTGGTATTTTCTGTAAGTCCTTAATCCAGGACATTCGCCGAATTATGGCACCTGGCTCAGCAATCATCATTAGTAAATTCCATCACATTAAAGATGTTTTTCTTGAAGACAGGTTAGTCCGTTCCTCCTTTCTAATCTTAATTCTCTACATAATCACCTATTTTGCGGGGACGATTGTCGGACTTTTTTATGGCTACCCTTTTTATCAAGCCTTTTTTGAATCAACCTCAGCAGCAGCCAACGTCGGCTTGTCAACGGGGATTACCAACCCGAGCATGCCAACAGGTTTAAAAGTAACCTATATAATTCAGATGTGGATGGGCAGACTCGAGTTCATGTCCGTCTTTATTCTGCTGGGAGTAGTGTTTGCCAGGCTTACAGGGGCGAGAGGGAGAAGCAAATGAGATTAACTGTGCTACTGGCTGCGGTGCTGCTATGTCTATCCTTTTCTGCTAGTGCGGATATTATCTCCAGCCAAGATTTGATCAATAACGCAGCTCAATATGACAGTCAAACAGTTGAATACGCCGGCGAAGCAATTGGCGATGTGATGATTCGCGGTCAATATGCCTGGGTTAATGTCAACGACGGTAACACAGCTCTTGGCATTTGGTTGTCAAAAGAGTTAGCTCGGCAAATCAAAATCACTGGCAGTTACCACTTTATTGGTGACAAGGTTAAAGTAACAGGGACCTTTCATCGCACTTGTGTTCAGCACGGGGGCGATTTAGATATTCACGCCACAAGCTTGGAAGTTATTGACCCCGGGTTCAGGAGAACACTGACTATTAATTATCAAAAGCTGCTTATTTCAGTAATTCTTTTATTGGGGACTTTAGCAATAATTTTTCTACCCAGGTTCAGTAGTACTAAACCCTAATCTTTATAGTTTGACCACAAACCTGACATTTTATCTCAACTAACCCTTTTATAATTGTCTGATAGCCTACCCGTTCAATCAAAAGATTCTTACACTTATGACAATAAGTATTCTCTGCCTGATGGCCAGGAACATTACCGATATAAACATATTCTAAACCAACGTCCAAACCAATTTGTCTGGCTTTTTCTAAAGTTTCCACTGGTGTTGGCGATAAATGCTTATAGTCCAAACAGGGCATAAAACGACTAATGTGCCAGGGAGTCTCTGCTCCAAGTTTTTCCACCATCCAAGTAGCAATACCCTTAAGCTGCTTTTCATCATCATTAAGAGTTGGAATTATCAAGGTTGTAACTTCAACATGCATATTCCATTTTTGTTTAGCTCGCTCGGTCGCCCGAAGGATCGGCTGAAAATCTTTTATCTTGGCTACTTTTGAATAAAATTCATTAGAAAACCCTTTCACATCAACACTATAGGCATCTAAGTATGGGCCAATCATATCCAAGGGTTCAGGATTAATATAACCGTTAGTGACAAAAACCGTATAAAGCCCGGCTTCTTTGGCTAATTTGGCTCCTTCTAGTGCATATTCAAACCAAATCGTCGGCTCATTATATGTCCAAGCAATTCCCTGACAACCTGCTTTTTTCACAGTTTCAACTAATTTATCTGGAGCAATAGACTCAGGACTCAGGACACAGGACCCAAGACCATAATTTACGTGGGCGATTTGCCAGTTTTGACAATGACCACAAGGCAGGTTACATCCGTAGGTTCCAAGAGAAAGGACTTTCGAACCGGGGTAGAAATGAAAAAGTGGCTTTTTTTCGATTGGATCAGCAGCTATTGAGGAAATTTTGCCGTAGATTAAACTATAAAGGTTACCATCAATATTTTGACGAACCCCACAATTACCAACCTTGCCAACAGTCAATTGACAGTCCCAAGGGCAAAGAAGACATTGGACAGTATCATTTGCCAACTTTTTATAGAACAGGGCTTCTTTGTTCATCGTGGGTAAATTCTAGCATAGGTCTAAACATGCTGGTAGACAAAAAAAGTTAAAATTGCTAAAATAACTTTAGACCGATATAGTTAATGCATTCCCCGATAGCTCAATGGTAGAGCACTTGACTGTTAATCAAGTTGTTGCTGGTTCGAGTCCAGCTCGGGGAGCATAACTTTTACTGCGCAAATGTTAAATTTAGTAACCAACAATTTTGATGGCGATTATGTCAAAAACATTTTATGTCCAGGAATTCTCTGCACTTTTGGCCTCTTTATATTCCTTGACCAGTTTCTTCCTCGTTCCTTAAATAATTTCGCATTAGAACAAACAACTTTGTTTTCTTTCGCCTTTATTGTGACCTCAATAATCATTGGTCAACTCAATGCGATTATTAGCGTGCTTATTTCCCATTCCTTATATGCTTTTTTACAAATAATTTTTTTTCAGAGGGAAAAACTCTCAAATCTTAGACAGACAAGCAGCTGGCATGATATGCATTATATTATTATTTATTGGAAGCTACTCCTACGCTGTTCACTCTTCACTTGCTGAAACAAAAACATAATAGAATTAATGCATTTAAGAGATTATAAGTTCTCCCAGGAATAATTATTTATAAATAATTATTGACGAGTCAGCTTCGGAGAGCACTTGACTGTTAATCAAGGTGTTGCTGGTTCTCCCGACGCTCATTCTTCTATGATAACTGTGGAACCGTCGGGATCCCGATGATTACATTATCATCATATTTATAATGTCCATCGGGAGAGTCCAGCTCGAGGAGCTTTTTATTTGCAGAAAACGTGGACGAGAACGGGAAAACAGGGGGAGTTCGCTAAATTTGCTCTCACTACATCTAATCTGTAACCAGGATTACATACTTTTTTCCTAATGCACTATATAGTTTATGCTGATGATAGTAATCAGCCATATCCTGAGACAAAAGGAATGCTGCTCTATAAGGGAGGGGTGAAAATCATGGGTAACAAAGAAACCATCGGACAGCGTATCGATAAAGTTGTGAGCAAAGTGTCGGAAAATGTTGAAAAGGCAAAAAGCAAGATCGCTACAGCGAAAGAGGACGCGACTGACATAGCACACGATATATCAAATAGCGTAAAGAAGGCAGTCAAACATTAAGTTGATTTAAACTGTGCGTTCAAAAATGCCCGGAGGTGTTTGAGCTTCGTTGATGAAGCCAAGCAATTTAACCCATCAAGCAGGTTCTAACATCATCCAGCCAGCGGAGCTTTACTTTTTGATTGATTTCCATTCAAACAAGAGTATGATTAATTGTAAGAGGGAGTGATATAAATGAAAAAACTTTTTGCGATCGCGTTGATTGTGATAGGCATTCTGAGCTTGGTATATGGCGGGTTTACTTTCACAACTCAAACCAATAAGGCTACTCTGGGCCCAATCAATGTCTCAACAAATGAAAGGCATACGGTCTTCATCCCGATCGGGGTTGGGGTGGCAGTTTCAATAGCAGGCCTCGCGCTACTAATCTTTTAACTTGAAGCTTGATTGATAGGATTAAGGATGAGAAAGTTGCGAAACTCGTCCAAAAAGGTGGGTCAAACTTTGCAAACAAACTATTGCGGGACAGTTTGGAAATGCTATGGATAAATGTAAAGATTTTTCAGATCGTTATAATGGATTAATAAAATTGCTTGGGAATAAAAAGCAATCTGCAGTCATTATCCCCGCTCCCCAAGCCCTGATACTGATTGCCATTATTAAACTTAAAATCCAACCGGGCAGCTAGTCCATCGTGATCATCTCTCTGCCAAAAATGATACTTTGCATGTAGATAGATATCATTTAATCCCGCTGGGGCGGATATTGTATAAGGGACTGCAACTGCTAAATCGAAGTGGGGCAAAATACCATGTCTAAAAACAAGACCAACTGCATTAGTTAAAACTGTATGCGTATTGGTAGTTCCCAACCCCGCGTCAATCTCTGATCTTTTGGGGGCGACAGTATAGACTGTATCCGTCACCAAGGGAACAGCGGCAAAAACAGGTGCAAGTAAAAATAATAGAATAAAAAAAACCAGGAAAAGCTTCATACTTTTTGTTTTTTCAAAGAATAGCCAATTAACACTTCCCCAATAATTACGGTGACAATTGTTCCTACAATGATCGGTAAAGCGATCCACATAAAATCTTTTCCCGGCTGGAGGCATAAGATTATAATCGTCACCAAGATTATGATTTCGGCTACTGCTGCCAGCAGAAAGGCAAACCAATCTGGACCTGGAACCTGGTAAGGCCGCTTAATATTTTTATCCCGCTTTCTTAAAGCGACATAAGCCGGAAAAAGGATTAAGTAAGAAAACAGTTCTATGACCAGGCAAAAAGCTGTGACATGCCAAAACATTTCCGCTGCATTATCTGCAAAAAACCAATAGACAACTATTATAATAGTAGAAATTATTCCCGATGCGACCGAGGCTCCGATTGGCGCATTATTTTTACTCATTAAACCAAATATTTTAGGCATTTCGCCATTATTGGCTGCTTCTGCTATGGCCCGGTTTTGACCCAGAGTCCAGGCCACAATCCCCGTAAAAAGAGTGCTTAGTATCAGCATCCCAATACTAATCGTCACTACCCTGCTCAACGCATGCGTATCAAAGGCAATTATAAACATTTGTATAATCCCGCTGGAAACATTGATTTCGTTCGCCGGAACAATCACCCAAATTAAAAGTGTGGAAATAAGATATAAAGCCGCAATAGCAAAAGCAGATAGAATTATCGCTTTGGGGACATCCCTTTGGGGATTTTTCATCTCTCCTGCAGCGCTAGAAACCAGTTCGCAGCCCAGCAGGTTATAGATGATGATTGGGATAAAAATTACCGCGGCATTAAGGCTGGGCAAGATATTAACCAAATTAATCTCATTGGCAATGTGACCATGTTTCAAGAAAAACATCGCGGCTGCCAAAATCATCCCGAGGGCAATTAAGACTTTAGAGATTGAACCAATATTGGTTACCCATTTTGAAGATTCCAGTGAACAGATATTTACAGCGGTTGTTACCCAAATCATTACAATCCCGATTAAAACCTGATCCCAAAGCGTAAGCCCTGGAAAAAACATATGTCCCAAGATTTCCGCAAACGCAATATAGATTGCCGGAATCCAAATCGGCAAAGAGACCCAATAATACCAGATAGTACGCGCTGCCCACCTTTTCCCAAAGGCCCTCTTAACCCAAGCATATATCCCCCCCTGCTCAGGATAGGTGGAGCCTAATTCAGCTGAAATTAATCCGGAAGGCAAAAAATAACCGACAATAAAGATTAACCACCAAGATATGGCCGAAGGGCCAATTGCAGCAGCAGTAGCAATTGCTTCTACGCCAAAAATGGCACAAAAGGCAAAAAGAAAAAGATCCCAAAACCCTAAAACCTTTTTCCTTTCCATTGTTGGAATTATACCAAAAGCTATTAAAGACTTAAAGGATTAGAAACAAGGATTAGAAACAAGATCAACTGGCTTTATTTATCGTTTTCCAAAAATTCCACTGCAAGCTTCGTAAATAGCGAGGGATTTTCTAAGTGGACATCGTGGGCAGCATTTTTTATTAGTTGAATTCTACTGCCCGGGATCTGTTTTACCAGTATTCTGGCCTCATCCGGCAGGATAAGGATATCATCTTCTCCTTCGATTATTAAAGTCTTGGCTTTGATGCCAGATAAACGGCTGCGAGCATCAAATTTAGCCATTACAGCTACTTGAGCCTTAAAACCTTCAGGGGTCAAAGGATAAGGATACTTACTGGCATTCTTAATAAAAGTTTTAACAAACGATCCGGAATCAAAAGTCTTAGGAGAAAATAGCCAGGAGCTCCAGGCTGTAATCCACTTTTCAATAGTTTCTTTCTCTTTGAGTTTTTTTGCAAACCCGAAAAAGAGGGCATTATTTCGGCTAGAGGAAACAGGAGCAGTTCCTTCCAAGATCAGTTTATTGACCCGTTTTGGATAATTGATAGCAATCTCCTGGGCAATATATCCTCCCATTGAGTGGCCAATTAGATGTGCCCGCTTAATCCCTAAATAGTCGAGCAACTTTACTGCCTCATCTGCCAAATGACGGATAGTATGGGGCTTTTTAAAGTAACTGCTTCGGCCAGAACCTGGATTATCAAAAATAATAGTTTGAAACCGTTTAGAAAAAACTTTAACTACCCCACCCCAGCTCGAATTATCCGCCCCTAACCCAGCAATTAACAGCAGCGGCTCGCCGCTGCCGTGAACCTCGTAGTAAAGCTGCATATCATCTCCCTATAAACATTTCTCGTGTTCGAATTATATCAGAATTTCCTGGACGCTTGAAGGATCCAACACAGGAACCCGCTTCACTTAATTCTTACTAAACTGTATACTTTTTAGATGATGCCCACTAAAAACAAAGATCAATTTGACCTTGTCGTTATCGGCGGAGGACCAGCAGGAATGATGGCTGCAGGCAGGGCTGCGGAATGCGGAGCCAAAGTACTGCTAATTGAAAAAACTTATCGCCTGGGCAGTAAATTATTATTAACCGGCGGTGGAAAATGCAACATCACCAACAACGCTGAAATGCCGGAGATGATTACTGCCTTTGGTAAAGATGGCAAATTTCTCTATCGAGCCTTAACTGTTTTCTCCAGAGACGATCTGATTGAATTTTTCACTTTACGTGGAGTGACAATGCAGACTGAACCAGATGGCAGAGTTCTCCCCTTAAATAAAAAGGCCGAAGATGTGCTGGCAGTTTTGCGCACCTATCTGGAAGAACATAATGTCTCCATCCTTCATAACACGACTGTTGCCACCATCCAATACGGTTCAAAAAACAAAACCGGCCTTAAAGGGATAACAACATCTGATGGCAAAATGATCAACACCACCAAATTAATTATTGCGACTGGAGGAAAATCATATTCGGCTACCGGATCTACCGGTGATGGGTATGAAATGGCTAAACAATGTGGACATACTATTGAGAAGATTAGCCCGGGACTTAGCGCCCTTGAATCTAATAGCTTCTTTATTAAAGAGCTCCAAGGCCTGACCCTTCAAGATATTGGCATTTCAGTGATTGTCGGCGACAGTAAAAAGTCCACAGCAAAAGGGAACCTCTTGTTTACTCATTTTGGAGTGTCGGGGCCAATTGTTCTCAACCTGAGTGGCACAATTATTGACGCACTTGCCAACAAAAGCCAAGTTGAATTAGCATTAAACTTGCGCCCTGATTATAGTGACAAAGAGTTTGATAAGATATTGTCAAAAGATATTTGTTCGTTTGGAAATAGAACTGTCTCTCAATATTTCAAAAAAACTTTACCCCCTTCCCTTGCCTCTGTCATGGAAAAACTTTGTTCTGCAATTATCAATAAAAAATGCAGTGTGGTTAATCGCGAGGAACGCCAGAGAATTGCATCCTTATTGACTGATTTTAGAATTACCATATCCAGAGCCAGGCCCATCGAGGAAGCAACAATAACCAGAGGTGGTGTTTCGCTAAAAGAGCTTAATCCACAAACGATGGAGTCAAAGCTGGTCAAGGGACTCTATTTTTGCGGCGAGGTAATTAATCTGGCCGGGCTAACAGGTGGCTATAATCTACAAGAAGCCTTCTCAACCGGATATCTGGCCGGTCAATCGGCGGCTAAGTAGAACAAATTTTTCTTTTGACCAGCGAAACAAGACCTGCAGCGGTGGGGGGAAGACTCGGTTAAGACTGGCAAGTAACAGTAACAACTTGTCAAATAATCATTGTTATCTTTACAATTGAAGACAAAAAAATGGGGGCCAACCCGTTCAAGCAGCCTTGTTTCCTTTGAACAGATTAGACCCCCGTGCAAATACAAAACTATCGACCCATAATTTCAGATACTAGAATGTGATCCCGTATCCAATCTTGAGGTCAACACCTTTCAATGCCGCCTGGTCAGCAGAATATTTAAGAACTCCGTATCCCATCTCGAAATTAACTACTCCCATCTCAGGTACGTTGTAATTTGCGCCTACACAGCCTTCAAGACCCCACACGCCTGTTCTGGAATCATTAACTTTGACCGGTATAAGATATGCCCCACCCAAATACCAAGTAAGAGGCATGCCTAGCTCCGGAAGAAATGGACTGATGTAATAAACAGCTCCAAGCTTCGCGAAAATGGCTTGCATCTCGTCTCCACCGCTGGGATTTGTGCCTGTAATATAATTAGCTCCAACTCTCATCTTTAGGCCTTGAGCCGGCAGCCCTGACAGGTCATAATCAAAATTCCCGGAAAACCCAACCAACCCCGCATTAAATCCGCCATTGAAATACAAATCAACACCCCTACCTACCTCCTTGGTGTTTGGAACAGTAACAATCACCGGAGGGGGAGCGGGAATTCTTATAACCACTGGAGGGGGAGCGGGCGTTCGTATAATCACTGGCGGTTTTGGAGTTTCCATCGTAGCTTTCAGCTTTTCCCAGCGAAGCAGAGTGGCGGCCTTTTCCTTGTGCAACAAAGCTACCCTGGCCGTATCTTTAGCCTGCTTGGCGGTTGCCAGCTTTGCATCAACAACATTAAGGTAATCCCTGACCGCAGTCATCTCTTCTGCCATGGTCCGGCCAAAAGACATACTGGCCAAACCAGTGGAAAGAGCGAAAACCATTAGATAAACAATAAATTTCTTCATTCTTTTTCACCTCCCTTCACAAAAAATACGCTGCCCAACAATAGCTACCAATAATTATTTCAGTGCTGTTGTTTCCAGTGCCCATACTTAATGATCCTCTCTTTTTTATAGACTACACGATAATTCTTTGGCACTTTAAACAAATGACCGGGAACGTCATTATTGTGCACATATCCCCACGGACCATTGTACTGCCCCGCCCTATACCAGCGCTCACCCCTGGGAGACCACCAGTAACCGTTATAAAAGAAAACATCAAAGTTATTACTGGGGACAAAATAGATGTTAGTCCCTGGCATCATAACCACTTCGGAAGGCGCTGAAACCATTATAGGTGGTGGGCCTAGATCAATAGCAACCTTAACCTTTGCTGGTGTCCTTCCCGAAAATCCTAGAACCGAGGACTCGAGTAATAAAACCAATCCAAGTAATGCCCAAAAACTTTTTTTCATATTACTTATATTCCTTTACATTATTGGCTTGCCCTTAATGATCCGGACCAGGATCATCAGAATGGCAATGACCAGCAAAATGTTAATAAACCCACCAAGCGTGGTTGAAGTAACCATACCCAACAGCCAGAAGATCAACAAAACAACAATAAGGGTCTCAAGCATGTTTATCTTTCTCCTTTCTATCATCATATCCTTAGAAAAAATATCCAACCTGGAACTGTAGCCTTCCGGAGTGAACTACATCAATGCCTACTTCCAAAAACAATGGTGTTACATCAAGAAACCGTTCAAAAATAAGGGAAATATAAGGGCCAGCTGTTGAATTATTCCCCAGATATCCAACCAGTCCGCCACTTAAATACATAGGGAATCTGCTGCTAACACTACTAAGAAACCATTTTCCACCGATAAAGATAATCCCAGGCGTATTTGAAGTATTGGCTTCAAAACCATATCTTAGTGTCGCGCCGTTCGTCAGCCCGTTTTCCGCCATTATTCCCAGTGCCATCCCATCCCTGATTCCGCCGATAACTGCGGGTTTGTAAGCAAGACATTCCGATCCTAACAACAGAACCAAGAGAGCAACCGCGATAAATATATTCCTGCTCATCATCTCACCTCCCTTATTCCCTTTTATGGCAACGTTACGGTAACGGAGTCTAATGTCACGGCAGTCATTGATAATAACCTACCGTTCAGAGTTGCGCCGGTATTCAAAGCAATCAGCGTTTGACAGATAAAATTCCCATTCGTTAAAGACAATGTTTTCTGAATAATCATTACAAACAAAGTATGCGCAGTTATAAGAAAACACGCAGTAATATGCATAGACGAATAACTGTGATCTATATTACAACTCCGTTTGCCCCAAGTTTCGAAATTATCACATCAGCCAGCGCAACTTCATCAAGCGAACTGAGATCATACAAGCAAAGACCCCTAATAAAAATAAATATATCCACTGCAAGGGAAAACTGGATATTTTTACAGGACCTTTCTGACCTTAATAATCCTAAACAAAACCATCACAATCGCAATGACCAACAAAACGTGAATCAGTCCGCCCATGGTGGTTGTTGTGACCATCCCCAGCAGCCATAAGATCAGCATGATTACGACAATAGTTTCTAGCATGTTGCACCTCCTTCAAACCAAATTTAAACCTAAATCAGCCAAATCTTTGTCCCCAGGCTTATCGTCCCAGCCGCCTGGTTGATCGTAGTGCCAAGAAAGGAAAAGGATGCGGCCATATATGTGTATTTAAGTTCTAAATTGCCAAAAATTAAGTTGTCCAAACCAGCGTAAACCTGATAGCCTATACCATTGTTTTCACTAATGCTATTTCCACCTATCGACGAGGTCCATAAGGTGTAATTTATCCCGCCGCCAAGATATAGGCCACCAGCATTAGTCTGCAAGCTAACTTGCAGAGGAAACATGCTCAGATCAGTTTTTTGTCCCAAGCCATTGGTAAAACTTGCCAAGGTATTATATTGCCCCTCAAAACGCAAAGAAAGCTTTTTCTTTAACGGGACGCTTAGCACTATGCCGATTCCGTATATGGGATCAATATTCTTGGTAGAACTGTAATTACCGACGCTGGTAACATAGCTGACTGTCTTTGCATCCAAGCTAAAAGCAAGACTAGCGGCAAAAGAGGCCTGTCCCAAAAAAACAAGTAATAAACAGGTGATCAATACATTTCTCATTTATTTCTCCTTTAGCATCAAACTTTCTCTGATTTTAGCCGTACACTCAAACCAAACTCCTTTCGGTCGTTCGCCAGTAAGTAATGATAACTGGAGAAAAGTTCCCACCCTCTCCCAGCGTCATAGCCTTAAACGAAACTAAAAAAAGCTCGTTAACTATCCCGGGGGGGGATCCAGCCGCGTTGCTATCAGGTGATTGATAGCCCAAACCTATCTGCGTGCTAACAGTATCAGTAAAATTCATTCTAACAGTGGGGGTTGTGCCAAAGAGCCCGACACCCCACTTACCACTCATTTGATCTATGTCCGCGGCAAAGGTCGAGGAAACCAAAACAATTGAGAAGACTACAATCCCTATAAATGCTTTTATTTTCATTTCAATCCTCCTGACACAAAAAATATACTACTCCATATTAGCTACCAATAATTATTTCAGTGCTGCTTTTTCCACTGCCCGCACTTAATAGACTTCTCTTTCTTATAATGTTCACGATAATTACTTGGTATTTTAAACAAATGAGCTGGAACATGGCTTTGTTGTACCACAATTACCGGTGCAAAATAATTCAAAGCCCTCTCCTTTGTTCTACATTTCCATTCCTGATATCGTGCATATCTAACGAAGTAAGTTGCTTGTGGTTATTTCTTAAAGAGTATTCGTAACCGGACAATTGGCCAACCCAAAACGCAGGAGCATTATAGACAGCATAGATTTTCTTTTCCGAAGTTTTAGTTATTTCTCTTAGAAATTGCGTCATATTATTTCACCTCCTTTTTTTTATGATTCCGACTTGAACTTGCTTCATTGTTTTTATTGGCAAGCATTCAATGGTTTTAGGCATAAATTATGACTGATGGCAAAAAGTTGTACAGTAACACAAACTGCTGTTTAGGTGTAAGAGGGATAACAAACCACTAAAGGGCTAAATATTGATAAATCTAAAATAATTCGGACTCTAATCTATTAATACTCTCAAAGAGCATTACTCGACCAACATATTTTACTAAGCCTTTTTCTTCTAATTTGCCCATTTCAATACTGGCTGTCTCTCTGGCCACACCCACTAGTGTAGCTATATCCTGTTGCGTAAAGCGGTGATTGACAACGACCCCTTTCCCCTTGTCTTCTCCAAAATGCTTGGCAATATACAACAAGACTGAAATCACCCTGCGATATGCGTCACTGAAGACTAAATGTTCCATGCGGGTCAGTGTTTCAGCATAATCCTCTAACAATTCACTCATCAACTCAAAGATAATAGTAGGTTTATCTTTGATAAAATTTACCACTTTATCCTTGGGGGCACGACCCACTTGGACTTCAGTTAAGGCTTCGAAAAAGTAAACATTGGGCGTACCATTAATTGCCCAAACCATGGGAAAATAGGAGATGGGCTTGAGGATATGAAGCGTTAGTTCAAAACCTGCTTTAGAAATAGTGTACTGTCTAACATACCCTTTGGTTAAGCAAAAAATACCTTGAGGATCATCATCTGCCCTAATAAGCATTTCCCCTTTTTTATAATCCCGCACAGTAAATTGCTCATAAAAGGTTTCAAAGTCTTTAAGTTTTAGTTTATTTATCATTATTTTAGTATAGGCTAAGGCATGAAAAGGGACAGTAATATGTATAGATAACAAACCGTGAGCTGGCTAACAGAGTAAATATCGCCAAAAACTGGGCACTCAAGGTGCTCTCCAGTTAATTAACAGCTTAATTATTATACGTGATGGTTTCTAAACCCGCTTCGTGCGGTTGACCCCCAAGATTTTTCTCCGCGCATAAAATCAAACAAACCGTGCAGCCGCCAGACAACGTTCATTTGTCTGTAGCAGACATTTTCCAGGATCGCAAACAAGATTAGAGTAAGGATGTGGTACCAGTGTTTGTACCATTTAAAATTAATATCTTCATAAAGCACAGCTAACATTGAGAGAAAAGTCCCCCACAGGATAGAAACTGCCAGAAAAAGAAAAAACCAGGGCCAGTGCACTGCACCTGTAATAAAACTGTATAGTATATATCACTACTGTCCCAACGTTTGAATTTTTGACGTAAATCCTCCAACCCTCTCGACGAGATATAAACTCCAGAACTCAAAAACTGATTTCAAATCGACTACATTCATGATTGCCAGATATCCCTTACCCATCAAGCATTACAACGTTTCGACCCCTTCAACGATGGGACGCTAGTGAGTATATATATGTAGCCAATACCCTCAACAATCGGCCCCATAAATTCAAATAAAAAGAAAAACGGCAAGCTAAACAAGCCTATACTGCCGTACCTGGGATTAAACAACATCTTTTCATGTTTTTGCAAAACGCCAGTCAGCCCCCGATGCCAGCGGTTTCTTTGTTTGGCCAACGCTTTTATTGTGGACGGAACTTCAGTCCAACAAATAGGATAGGCTCTGAATTTAACTTCATAATCCCTTTTCTTTTCCCTCATCGTCCTGTGAACCCTGGTAATAAACTCAAAATCCTCTCCAATCGCGTTGGGGTCATAGCCGCCCATTTCCCTAGCCATGGTAGTGTTGTAAAGGCTAAAAGCACCAGATGCTATGGGCAATGATTTCAGCAAAGAAAAACCTGTCCTGCCAGCAGTAAAAGCCCTGATATATTCGAGGATCTGAAATATTACCAAGGGATTTCTGCTCATCCTAATCTCTTTTACCTGGCCATCCTCCAAATCGCAGTCATTCATCACGCGGATAATACCGCCCACACCTACTACTTTGTTAGGGTTCTCGTATATCGGCTTCATTATTCTTAACAAGGCATCCCCCTGAAGTATCGCATCTCCGTCCAGGCTGGCAAAATACGGATAATGGGCCGCATTAATCCCGGCATTGAGGGCGTCAGCTTTTCCTCCGTTTTGCTTGTCAATAACAATTAGGTTGGAGTCTCTTTCCGTAACATAATAGCCTTTAACTGGTTTGCATCTTGCATGGGTGCGCAACCTCTTGAATGTTTTTATTAGTCCAAATTCTTTAGCCAGGATTTCCAGCGTGTCATCTGTGGAGCCGTCGTTTACAACGATGATTTCAAATCTGGGATATTGAAGATTAAGATAACTCCTGACAGAATCTTTGATCAAGACCCTTTCATTGTATGCGCTAACTATTAGTGAAACCCCGGGAGCAAGCTTGGAATTATTCAAATGCTCATAATCATCGATAAAGGCTCTTCTGTTTTGTATTCTAACCTCAAAAAAAGAGACCAGAAAAACCATCGTATACATTGAGTTGATCACTAAAAAATACAGTATTACAAAAGCTTCAAATATTATCCTACTATTATTCCAAATCATTGATATCCAGCTCCCCACCTGCAAGCTCTTTACATCTTACCCACGCTTCAGCAAAAGAACAGGTGGGATCAATTTTTAGCGCGCTCTCCACTTTTTCAGCCCCAAAATTTACCAAGGCAAGACTTGCGTTATAGCTTACTTCCCAGCTTTTGTCCTTCATGGCTTCCACCAAACCCACGATAATCGAATCAGTGTTTAACATGCCAAGTGCCCCTGCGGCATATGACCTAACCAGGGGATGCTGATCATTTTGTAATAACTTAAGGATCTTGGCCGAGGAGTTTTTCTCGCCAAGCTTGGCCAGACAAACCGCGGCAAAAGCCCTAGTCTCATAATACTGGTCGTTGAGGAGGGTGATTATTTTACTCTTCATCTCCTCATAAAAAGGAAGATGGACGGTTATATCAATCTCAACTAAAGTCCTTAAACACCAAAACCTGGTGTTAGAGTCTGGGCTGTTAAGGTATTTACAAAGTAGCGGCAGGGCTTTGTAGTGGAAATCAATCAAAATATCGGCAACAACCATGCATCTTTCATAGGAAAAGCTCTTAAAAAGCCCAATTATTTTTTCTAAAGAGTCGGTCGCCTCAAGCTTGCCCAGTGATTTTAAAGCCACAAACCTGACATCTTCATTACTGTCATGCAAAGAGATCTCGGTAAGTGGTTTCACGGCTTTTTTGCTTAAAGAGCTGCCCAAATTATAAGCTGCAATTTTTCTTTTGCCTGAGTTTAGGCTTTTGAGCTGTCCTACCCTCCAATCAACCAGCCCCAACTCTTCGTATATTCGAGTCAATAATTGCTTAAGATGTCTATTGCGTGACTTGTCCTGCTTTTCTATCAAAATGCTTTCCAGGACATTTTTGTCCATAAAATTTCTGACCCGCATAAACCTACTGTGCAATATTTTGACAGGCTTCTTATGGTATTTGACCATATTTACCAGCATCCTGGTGTAAACACTTCTGCGCTTTTTATCCCAGTACTGGAACGGAAAAAGCAATATCCTCCTGGCAAAGATAAAGACAATCATGGCAAGAATTGAGTAGGAAAAAAACCAGACAAGTAAAACTATCAACCCATGGTCAAGGTATGATTCTACCATTGGTAAGCAACCCCATAATTTGTAGACAAGCCGGTCACCCCATTATCACGGATTTCCCGAGAAATATCTAATTTCAATGACAGGCCCTTTTTAAGCTCTATTTTTATTCCAGCCATTGTCGTAGTTGAGTTAAAGGCAAAAGTCGTTGCCAAGCTTATATCCTTGTACGCTTCATTACCAGAGGCATAACCAAGGTATATTCTGGCAAAATCATTTGGCTCATAAAAAAGCTTGATTGAACTTGAATTTGACATGGTAGAGTCGCTTGCTTTAGAGACATAATACCTGGCACTTATCCAGCCCGGAAAAGGCAGGTAATAATCAAGGCCAGGGGAATATGTATCTAAAAAGCTTTGTAAAAAATTCCTTCTTTTGTAATTGGCTACAAAAACCCAAGGCTTTGCTACGCTGTAGCCCACTTCGGCCTCAAAAGCGCTTGAGACCAACAGAGAAGGGCTGGTATTATAGGTTCCATTTACATATAAGTAGAGTGCTTGGCTGAAATTATGATAAACCCCCAAAGAAACAAGGACGTCCTTGTTTTTGTTGTTGTTATAATCACTAAAGAGTAAGCCTAAGACAAAAGTATTATCTGGCAGTTCACTGACCAGGATGTACTTATAACTCAGGTTGAGCTGGCCGTTGGATAAGGTCTCTTTGGTATAGTCAAATTCAAGCCTCTGAGCAAAAGAGGCTTGACTAAAGAAACAAATTAAAACGAACAGCCAAAATAAAGTTTTGTTAGCACAATTATTTTTTAACAATTTTAACACGAATCCTCTTCTCCCTGTTTTTTTCATATCTTCTCAATTTAAACATTTGAGGGGCTGGTTAGTAGTTAGTATACGAAGTTGGATAAAATTACGCAGTAACACCAATCAACAACCAACGATTAGACAAATTAACAAGTAGGTGTAAGAAGGCTAACAAATTTTCTGGGGTTTATCCTGCTGTTATGCTTAATTGCTGATCAATTCAAGCTCTAATTTCTCGATACTTTCCAATACAATTGCATGATCAGAATATTTAATTAATCCTTTGTCTTCCAATTTTCCCATTTCAATGCTGGCGGTTTCTCTGGCCACTCCCACTAGTGTGGCAATATCATGCTGAGTAAAACGGTGCTTAACAATGACCCCTTTGCCTTTGCCTGCCCCAAAATGCTTGGCAATATACAACAAAACCGAAATTACCCGGCGATAGGCATCACTGAAAACCAAATGTTCCATGCGGGTCAGTGTTTCCGCATAATCATCTAACAATTCACTCATCATACCAAAGATAACGACAGGTTTATCTTTGATAAAATTTACAACTTGATCCCTGGGTGCGCGTGCTACCTGAACCTCGGTTAAGGCTTCAAAATAGTAATCATTAGGCGTTCCATTAATTGCCCAGACCAGGGGAAAATAGGAGGTGGGCTTAAGGATATGAAGCGTTAGTTCAAAACCTGCTTTAGAAATAGTGTACTGTCTAACATACCCTTTGGTTAAGCAAAAAATACCTTGCGGATCGTCGTCTGCTCGAATAAGGATCTCACCTTTTTTATAACGGCGAAGAGGGAATTGCTTATAAAAGGCTTCAAGGTCTTTAAGCTTTGGCTTATCCATATATATATATATATATATATATTAAGTAGTATACGGATAGTTGTCAAGGCTAAAAAGATAATGTAGCACCAGCAAGCTTATTTATGCCAACAAGAAGATAGCCTATCTCCTATCCCAAATCAACTTTGTGCCAAAAACATGGGCGAACTCCCAATTAGGAGTAAGAAAGATGGTTCGGTCTGACTCAAAGATATAGTATAAATCAAGCGTAAAATCCTTATAAGGGTGAACCCAGCCGAGCGTCGTCCAATTACGATAAACTTCCCCAAACTTGAAGCTGTAAAAAATATCATCGCGCAGATAATAAGTCTCAACACCACGTTGCCAACGCAGCTCCGGTCTAAGCTGAAAAACCAGATTAAGCTTGCCCAGATCGTTGAGGTCAAAATCATGAACTTCAAATTCAGCATAAGACAAGACATCAAGAAACCTCAAAGTTGCATCATTGGCCTGCTTGACGAAATCATTTTGACCGACCCGTGCTTCGGCCTTTTCCACGATTTGACTAAAATCAATAATAATCTTTGGGTCAACGACAAACTCGAAAAAATTGTCCGGATCCCAATTGCCGGATAAATTCTTTTCGTTATTAAAACCAACATAAAAACCAAGATCAAGCCACTTACTAGGATGAAAAAGCCAGCCAGTTCTAACATGGTAGTAATATAATTCCTTGGCTCCATGCTCAAAGCGAAATTCCGGGGTAAAAGTATAGTCTGAACCCAGAATAGAAGCTTGCTTGTAGGTAAAAGCAGAAAAATATTTGGTGTCAACGGCTTGGGCTGAGGTAGCAAGCATTAAAACAAAAATAATCCCTAAAATTCTCGGCCAATTTAGCATGATTAAGTTCAATATATGCATAATCCTCTGCGAAAATAACTGCCCCCTCTAAACTAAAAACCCTTGCAGGTAAATTAGCATCAAAAACCATCCCTAAACGCTGCCGATAAGCCTACTTATGCAAAGACGGCAAAAAAGCAGCCTATAGATAATTTTTATAAGACACCTGTGTTAATATGTTGAACCAGCTCAATTACACCAGAACTGATCAACTGCACAGCAATAGCGGCCAAAATAATTATCATAACCCTGGAAATAGCCTTAAAAAAGCGACCACCAATATGAGAATAGAAAATTTCACCAAAATGTAAAATCAACCAAACAAGAACAAAATTAACAATAATTGCCAGGGTCGTTACCCTTAAGCCAACCAGTCCAATCGACACCATAGCGGTAGTAATAGCGCCTGGCCCAACCAATAAAGGACAACCTAGCGGCATAATCCCAACATCCTCTGTCCCCTCAGGCAAACGATGCCCTCGAATCAAAATTGTAATGGCAATGGTTAAGAGCAGAATCCCGCCGGAGATTTTAAAATCCCTTAAAGTAATATGGAAAATATTTAAGATTACCGAACCAAAAAAAGTAAAAATGACAATTAAAATCAGTCCGAACAGGATTGCCTTATTAAACTGTGCTAGGCGTTCTTTTTCTGTAAGGCCTTCGGTTAAGCCCATAAAAATCGGCAGATTCCCCAAAGGATCGGTAATAATAAAGAGCGCGATCACTGTTTGAAGCAAGAGCGAGAAATTAATATTCATTGCCAACATACTTAAAACCACCTCGGGGATATTATAACACACCCGATAAATTGTCATTATTTCAGCCGCAATCGTCGATGTAACAAAAAAGTTAAACTAAAAGGCTTGGTTATAAAAGAAATAAGCATTAGTCCCTTCAGTGCCATGACCAAAGTCACCACGCACAATAACATTGCCGCCTAGATTGAGATGAAGGCCCAAGCCGGCATCAGTCGCCCAATTATCAAAGCCTAGGCTGGAAAGATTTGGCCCAACTTTACCTGCTTCAAAGAAAAAGACCGTACTTAAACCTTTAAGAAAAGGGACTGGGGTTGGCAGACGATATTCTAAATTAACCAAGCCTAAGCCTTTGTCCCGCCAGCGATTAACCGTATAGCCACGCATCGTATCCTTGCCGCCCAGGAACGGATATTCATAGATGGGGATTTTATCTCCCCCAGCCTGCTCCAGCATGAACCGTGTGGCCAAAACCTGGTCTGCCGCAATTGGAGTGTGATAACTTCTGAAATCAAAGCCAGCCTTAACATACTGCGCATTAGTTAAACCAAAGTCGATATTAGTTGAACAATAGATCCCCTGATGGGGATCAAGGACCTGGTCTCTTTTGTCCAGGGTCAACTTAAAACTAACTCCCAAATAGTTGCTGGCTAAATTAGTAATTTGAGGAGTCAAAGCATTCGCCCCTTGAGAGATATTAGTATAATTATTATTGGCGACAAAAAAGTCAGCCGCTAATTGTGTTACCGGGCTGATGGCACGTGAGAACTGAAAATCCAACTTGTTATGGACATTATCCATGGTCGTGTATCCAGTTGCTGGAGTTGAGTTGCCTAAACCATAGTAACGTTCCTGAACAGTTTTTCCGATTGCTCCGGTTAAATCAAAAGTCAAACCGAGCATTTTGTCGTGACGATCAGCAGAATCTGGCAGAGAAAAAACAAAGTAAGCGCCATTGCCGCCATTACTGATCAAATAAGCAGATAAAGTTAATGATTCGTCTTGATTGAAGAAGTTTTTACCCTTACCTATCACCCCATAATAAGCGCCATAGGTCGAGTTATAAATTAGGTAAGGGATCCCATTAACAACCCCTGTTGGCCCAACTTTAAAAGCCAACGCCGGACCAACGAAAACTAGTATCATCAATAAAATTAAAAATCTTTTCACCCTTGTCTCCTTTTAGTTTTGCAAAAAAACTGCTCGACCATCATGATCACCGGTAGTTAGCTTTGATTCTGCCGGCAAGTTATTGGCCAGATCAATAAAGCCAGTAAGTTTGAAGTCGGTTTTTTGATCAAGCTTTTGAGCAAAATCATCCCTAGCCTGGACAAAAGAACCAAACTGGTGAATTTCTCTGATTTTGAACCAGTTGACCAATTCACGACTAAAAGCCGCAATAAAATAATATTTGTGATCAGAAAAATAAGGGCCAAAAACACGTCCATGACTGTTATTAACGGCAAAGATTGCATTGGAAAAAGCTTGTCTTTTCCCTGGAGGCAACTGTTCTGCCAACTGACCATTAAAATAACCTTTGTAACCGGTAGAATGGCCCCATCTGGCTGGGTAGCCAGCCATTGTACAAGCAACAACTAAATTTTGTTTGGCTGCTGCAATTGATTTAGCTTGCTGGTCAACAATAATAACATTGATCGGCTCACGCATCTCTTTACCCTGATATTTCTGACCAAGCCAGTTGGCTGATTTTAGATCAGGGGTAATCATCCACTTACCAATAACCGGCAGACCAGCTGAATGAGAAATATCAGCAGCTACTGGTTGATAAGCTACAGCAGGAGCAATAAGAAGAACAACCAGGAAGAAATAGAAAAAAGACTTTTTAAATATTTTCATAATATGCAAGTTGCATTATAACAAATCGAAGAAGGTTAGCAAGTAATGAAATTTTGTTGAAATTATTATAAATCTTTGAAGATAATAAACTAGAGAGGAAAACCAATGAGCGTGGATCTCAACAAACAAAGTTTAGCTATAAGACAAAGAATGAAAAGTTGTCCACTTCCTGGCGGCTATGCTTTACCAGTAATGGATAGATCAGAAAAAGCACAAAGACTCGCCACTAGACTAATGCTCCAAGCCTTATTGGCTGCTCATAGAACTGCACATACATACCCAAAAATTGCTGAGAATTGGCAAAGATTACTTTTGTTAAGCCAAGAGTTGAGAAAAACCACTACCAATAATCATCAACCAGTAGATAAAGACTTAACTCCAACAGCTCTCTGGAGGAAAGAATCATTTAGTCTGCGAGGAACAACTGGCCAAGAATACCAGGTGGCACAACTTAATCCAACAACAACTCCCAACAACAAATTAGTAGTCTTACTAGGCGGTCTGGGGATGTCCACAGAGGCCTATTTTCGTATTGGCGAAAAATGTTCTGCAGTAGGTGAACCAATTTTAGATCGTCTAACTAAACGTGGTTTTACGGTTATTATTTTAGACTTGCCTGGCATTGGTAAAAACGATCGTTATCAAGCAGCAAACAGAGAGATGGCCGCTATGCTGGCAGAAGTAATGCCAAGTTTTGTTGAGTTTTTAACTAGCCAGCAAAGACGTTTTTCTGCAGGATTATATTTTCTAACCCACAGCTTAGGTGGTTTAGTTTTAAATCTATATTTAGATCAACATCAAGAAGAGGTTAAGGCCAACAAAACCTTAGCTAAGCTTTTTAAAAACATTATGACTTTAGGTGGACCAGAAGTTCCTGTAATTGATGTCCATCCTATTTATCCTTTAGCCATGGGACTAGTGGCTGGGTTTGGCCCCTTGCTACCAGCAATCCCTTATCAGGCTTTAGGCAAAGCGGCTGGCAGGTATATCCCTTACCCGGCTTTAATTGGCGGTAATTTAAGTTTAGTTTCTTATTATCGGGATTTTCCGCCACAGCTTTTACAGGAGATGTTTAATTATGCCACTAAAAACTTTTCTTTAGGCCTAGCACAAATGCTTTGCCAGGCTTTTTGGTCTGGCAGCTATCCTGGAGAAAATGGCCACGCCCCAATGGTTACAACAGGTCAAAGACACGTCCGCTTAATTGGGCACAATGATCCGTTAGCCCCTGTTGAAAGTTTATACTTAAGACTAGCTCATCCTGAAATTGCTGAACAAACTGCCTTAGTAAGAATTCAAGGAGATCAGACAGGTTTGCGACAAGCACAAGATTTCTTAAAAACAGTTCCACTGCTTGGCGTAGCAGTCGATAATCTTCACCACCTCGACTGCTCTTGTCCTAACCCAAACTTTGAAAAAACCGTTTGGCCAATGATTGAAGCGTTTTTGGGCTTGCTAAACAATTAAATCTCCTCTGCTTCCCCCCCCCCCTCCCTTCCCGCCCCAAAACCTGCTATAATAGTCTATAAGCCGCGAGTTTAGCGGCTATTATTATGGTAAAAATAATCAACATCGCTATCATCGCTCACGTTGACCACGGTAAAACCACTTTGACCGACTTTTTGTTGCGTCAAGGAGGCGCTTTTGGAGAACGAGAAGAACTGCAAGATCTAGTTATGGACTCTAATGATCTAGAAAAAGAACGTGGTATCACCATTTTCTCCAAAAATTGCTCAATCCACTACAAAGATTATAAAATCAATATAGTGGACACCCCCGGCCATGCCGACTTTGGTTCAGAAGTTGAACGCGTCCTTAAAATGGTTGATAGCGTTCTCCTTCTTGTTGACGCCAAAGAAGGACCAATGCCACAAACTAAATTTGTCTTGTCCAAATCACTCAAACTGGGTTTAAAACCAATTGTCGTCATCAATAAAATTGATAAAACCGGTCATCGTGCCCACAACGTAGTTGATATGGTTTTTGACCTCTTTATTAAACTTGAAGCCAACGACGAACAGCTAGACTTTCCCATTGTTTACACAATTTCCAGAGAAGGTATTGCCAAGTATAACTTAGAAGACGAAAATCCAGATTTAACTCCTCTTTTTGAAACTATTTTAAAACACGTTAAGCCCTACCCTGATAAAAGCAACGAGCCCCTGCAAATGCAGGTAGCTAACTTAGCTTACAACGACTATATGGGCCGGATTGGTATTGGTCGGGTTTTTTCCGGCCACCTAAAAATCGGTGACAACATCGTTGTCTGTAGAAGAGACGGCTCCATTCATCCGGCTAAGATAACTAAGCTTACTAATTTTGAGGGTTTAAAAGAGGTTGAAATTGCAGAAGCTGCTTGTGGTGATATTGTTGCTGTGGCTGGAATTACCGATATAACTATCGGAGAAACACTCTGTACTCATGATAACCCTCTGCCAATGCCCTTGCTGGTCATTGACGAACCGACCTTATCAATGGAGTTTTTGGTTAACAACTCCCCCTTTGCCGGCAAAGAAGGCAAATTTATTACGACGAGACATTTACGTGCTCGCTTGGAGCGAGAACTACAAACTAACGTGGGCCTGCGCATGGAACCCTTTGTAAATGGCGAAGGATTTAGGGTCGCAGGTCGAGGAGAGCTTCATCTTTCCATTCTTTTAGAGGAAATGCGCCGCCAGGGCTTTGAAGTACAAGTCTCCATGCCCCAGATTATTTTTAAAACTATTAACAACGAAAAAATGGAACCGATTGAACAAGCCGTTATTTCTGTACCAGAACAATTTGCCGGGACTGTCATTGAAAAGCTGGGCCAGCGCAAAGGCGAAATGATTGATATGCAGGTTAAGAATGGCATTACTAATTTAACTTATAATATCCCCACTCGAGGCTTGCTCGGTTTTCGAGCTGAATTCATCATGGATACTAAGGGCGAAGGCATTTTAAACCATGGTTTTTATCGTTACGAAAGATATAAGGGTGATATTGCCAAACGCAAGAATGGCACCTTGGTTGCTTGCGAAGGGGGCAAAACCGCCGGTTATGCGCTGAACAACATTCAAGAACGCGGTCGACTTTTTATTGAGCCTGGCGTTCAGATCTATGAAGGCCAGATAATTGGGGAAAGTTCTCGCGACAAAGATATCCCAGTCAATGCCTGCAAAGAAAAGAAGAAGACCAATATCCGTGCTGCCGCTGCTGATATAGCCATTAAACTCACCCCACCAATAAAACTGACCATTGAATCTGCGCTGGAATTCATCTCTAACGACGAGTTAGTAGAGCTTACTCCACATAGTATCCGTTTAAGGAAAAAATTCTTAAAAGAACATGAACGGAAAAGAGCGGAATCAAACTCCTAAACCCCATTTTGAAACTTTTAGGCTATAATATTGTCTAATGGATAGCAATGACCAAGAATTAATCAAACGCTTTCAACAAAACAATGGCTTAGCTGTCTTTGATCAATTGGTCATAAAGTATAAGGACATGGTTTTTAACCTGTGTTATCGCTTTATGGGCAATTATGATGATGCTAATGATTGTGCTCAGGATACCTTTTTAAAAGCTTTTAAAGGCTTGAAAAAGTTCCGGGCTGAGGCAAATTTCTCAACCTGGCTCTATCGGATTGCAGTTAATACTTGTAAGAATAAGCTGGCATCACTGACCTATCGCTTTAGCAAGATGTTAATAAGAATAGATCAGGCAAAATCAGAAGAAGAAAGAGGGACAATCAGGGAAGTCAGAGATGATTCAATGTCTCCAGTTAGCCTGTTAATGAAGAAAGAGACCGACAGATTAATTCAAAAAGCCATTGACTCGTTGCCTAAAGATCAAAAGATAGTCGTGGTTTTACGCGATGTTGAAGACCTGGCCTATGAGGAAATTGCCG
This sequence comes from candidate division WOR-1 bacterium RIFOXYB2_FULL_42_35, assembly GCA_001771545.1. GTDB lineage: Bacteria > Margulisbacteria > WOR-1 > O2-12-FULL-45-9 > O2-12-FULL-45-9 > XYD2-FULL-41-8. Next base: position 31,090 of record MEUC01000011.1, read on the forward strand.
CAATAACCGGCCATAATCTAGGCACAGTTAAATCAAAGCTGTTTCGGGCCAGGGAACAATTGAGAAATAAATTAAAAGGACTGATTTAAATGGATGATAATAAATTAAAATCTTTAGAGTCACTAGAAAGAGTTAAAGCCCCGGCTAATTTTGTAGAACAAGTACGCTCTCGCTTGGAAAAGAAAAGTCTTTGGCAAAGGATCTTTTTACCATTACAGATAAAAATCCCTCTTCAGCTAGCTGGCACGCTGGTTACAGTACTATTAGTAACATTTATTTATAATGCTTATCAACCCGAACAATTAATGGTTAGCAAAGAGAGATTAAAATCCGAGAAAACAGCTAAATTATCGGCCCCAAAAGCAACTGCCAGTGGTGCTGGGGCCAAGAGCAAAATTTATCAAGAGCCAATCGAACTGGCTTTGGTCATGGCAGCACCTGCTGCCCCAGAAAAATCAATGATGAGAGAAAGCGCAGCTAGTGGAATGTCACTTAATTTGGAGCTCGCAGACGAAAAAACAGCAGTTTCTCAAGCAGACCCCCTTCAAACGATTATCTTATCAGTTCAAGGCAAAGTTATCTCTAAAATTAATAATCAATATATTATTGAAGTTCCCCAGAATAGATATAAAGTTCTAGTCAATGAATTGGAACAACTAGGGAAGATAACTTCAAAAACCCCTCCTACGATAACAGACCAAGAGACCCTGCTGATTTATTTAACTGTTAAGAAATAATCGGGAACTTTTCCTCTCCTCCCCTGTCTAACCACTAGACCGCAAGAAAAATAGGAGGAGAAGATTATGCGAATTAGAAGTTTAGTTATAGGGATTGGTGTCGTGTTAGGCTTAATTTTAGGAGCCAACGTAGTCAAAGCAGATGGTTTTATGATTGTGGAACCAAGACCTGTCTATCAACCTTGGTTAAAACAACCTACCCCCTTATCGGTCAAATATCATCATGTTACAGTCACGATTAATGATAATATTGCTACTACCACAGTAGATGAAGTCTTTCTCAACGATTTTGATCATGAGATCGAAGGGACCTATATTTTCCCTTTGCCGGCAGAAGCAGCAGTTACCGAATTTGCCATGTATGTTAATGGTAAAAAAGTCAGCGGCCAGGTTTTAGATAAAGGCCAAGCCCGTAAGATCTATGAAAACATTGTCCGGCAGATGAAGGATCCAGCTCTTTTAGAATATGTGGGGAGGAACCTATTTAAGGCCAGCATTTACCCAATTCCGGCCAAAGGGGAGAAAAGAGTCCAATTAACTTATAAACAAGTACTTACCTACGACGCTGGCAGCTATAAATACGTTTATCCTCTGGACACAGAGAAATATTCGCCTAAACCAGTTAATGACGTAACAATCTCAACAAAGATTAACTCAAAAATCCCCATTAAGAGTCTGTACTCGCCTAGCCACAATATTTCCAGCAAAATTGAAAGATACAAAGCCTCTGCTGGTTATGAAGCCCAAAATGTTAAACCCGATAAGAATTTTGTACTCTACTACACAGTTTCCGACCAAGATATTGGTTTAAGCTTACAAACTTACCAACAGAACAGTGAAGACGGCTATTTTATGATGTTGCTCTCCCCTGGTCAACTCAAGAGCAAGGCTAGTGCTAAAGATCTTATTTTTGTACTGGACACTTCTGGCAGTATGAGCGGAGAGAAGATCAGACAAGCTAAAGAAGCCTTGCGCTTTTGTTTAAGCAAATTAAATTCGGATGACCGTTTTAGTGTAATAGGTTTTGAAACCAACATAAATATTTATAAACAATCTCTAGTTTCTGCTAACGATAACAATATTAATAAGGCCTTGGAGTTCGTTGATCAATTTGAGGCCAGCGGCGGCACCAATATTAACGAAGCCCTGGTTAAAGCCTTAGGAATGATTAAATGGTCAACCAGGCCACGCATGATCGTCTTTTTAACCGACGGCGAACCAACCGAAGGGGTAACTGAGATGAAAGATATTATTGCCAATGTCAAAAACGCCAATAAAAACAAGGCTCGTCTCTTTGTTTTTGGTGTTGGTGATGATGTAAATACCCATCTTTTGGATAAGATCGCCGAAGACAATCGTGGGGCTTGTGAATATGTTGATCCAGGTGAAGATATTGAAAAGAGTGTTTCAACTTTTTATAGCAAGATTAATGAACCTGTTCTGGCTGATATTAAATTAGATTTTGGCGGCATCAGGATTTATGACCTCCAACCGAGAGTATTCCCGGATATTTTCAAGGGGACTCAGTTAGTCCTCTTGGGTCGCTACAACGGCGATGGCAACAGGAAAATAACCTTAACCGGTTATGTTAATGGCCGGAAGAAACAGTTTTTTTACGAAGCCAAATTTACCAGAGAAGACTCAAGCAACAACTTTATTCCTAGGCTATGGGCAACCAGAAAGATCGGATATCTAACCAGTGAAATCCGTTTAAGGGGAGAAAAGAAAGAGTTGATTGATGAGATCATCAAACTCAGCAAAAAGCACGGAATTATGACCGAATACACCTCATATTTAGTCATGGAAAATGACCAGGATTACAAACGTTATGGTCTTAATGAAGCTATGGCTCCTAAGCTAAAAGAAGCCGGCAATAAATTTGCTCAAGCCATGAAAAGCTATACCGGCAGTGGGGCTGTTTCCAGCGCCAGAAACATTCAAGACATGCAACAAAAAGCCTTGCCAGCTGCTCCAGAGCTAGAGACAGTCAAATACGTTGGCAATAAAACTTTTTATCTTCAAGATCTGACTTGGACTGATTCAGAATACACGCAAGGAATGAAAACTATCAAGATTAAATATTTAAGCCAAGAATACTTTGCGCTCTTAAAGGCTAGTCCGGAATTGGGCAAGTATTTTGCTGTGGGAGAAAATATAATTGTGGAACTCAAAGGAACAGTTTACAAAATAATGTAGACCTCAGAAACTTAGTGACTTTGTGCCTTAGTGGTAAATAAAAAATAGCCGCAAAGGCACGAAGCCTCAAAGGGACACAAAGGAAAAATCCGAATAGTTAAAACCTACAGCACCGTCATCAAAACCCCACCAAATATGGTGGCTAACAGATCCCAGTTGTCCCACTTTTGCGCATAATACTGATCGAAAGCTTCGCGTAACAACCCAACTGTAGCAGCACTTAAGACCATTGTATTAGAATCTGCTCCATGTTTATAAGCTCCAGCAGCTACAAAACCTCCCAAGAGAACATGTGCCGCCTTGTCAGAATACTGATCAAGTCGTCGCTTCAAATTTATACTTTGAACTTCAGAAGTTTGAGCCCAACATGTCCCTCCCATTAACAATAATAACAATATAACAATCCCCTTTATAACAATTAACTTCATAATAATTATTTTTCTCATCTCCTACCTCCTAGATATTGGTTATGCAGTTATCCTATCATGATACTTATTCTTAGCAATAGAATTTTCAGACAAAAAATGCCTTTCTATCGAACGGCTAGTCTTACACTATTATATAGCTTTGTATCCCTTATGGCTCTAAGAAGATATTTAGATTTGTTTTGCCGAAAAGTGAAATCGCCCACCAATAATGCGGACATAGAAGTATAACAAGGAGATAAAAAATGGGCATTTCACTTGATGGTATTAAATCATATAACCCCGGACTCTACACGGCCTTAAAATCTCTTGATAGTGACAAGGATGGTTTAATCGAACTTCCTGAATTGAATCCTCAAAAGATTCCTATCCCAGAACTTCAAGCAGCTCAAACAAAATCATTACAAGAAGCTTACAAATCAATTTTAGCCCTTTTAGAGATAAAAAAACATCCAACAACAACAACAACAACAACAACAACAACAACAACAACAACAACAACAACAACAACAACAACTATTTCTGGTCAAGAAGTTGTTAATCATTTGGTTAAGTACTTTAGTCAACAATACGAAAAATCTGCTCGGCAAATTGAATTGGATCTCTTAGAAGATTTTCGCGGTAAAAAAAGTGGTCTAGTTGGAGACAGCACTGGTTACAACATGAGGGGTTACACAGCTTTTGGGGGAAATCCTCTGACTCCATTTCCTGAAGCAGCAGCAACTCTTACTGGCGGTCTTTTCCATAGCCTTGGTTATAATCCAGGAAAAGACATTAACATGCAAGCCTTTAAAGAAAATTATCCCGCAAACTTTGATGCCTATCTTAGAGGAGTTAAAAAGATCAGTTCAGGCTGGATATCCTATGTCACCTATCCCTTATCAATGGCCACAGGAATGCTACTCAATGGCGCAGTAAAAGAGACAAACCCTGGAGGTTTAGTTCGAGCTGTCTGTGTGCCCGGAGCAATTACTGCACAGGCCAATATTGATTTTCACAATGGTGACGATCCAAACAATGCTCATATTGGAGCATTGTATGGGATAAAACTAGTTTCAGCAGGAAAAACAATGATTAGTATGATTATTGACCATTTACGTGGCTCATTAGGCGGGGCTGTCTTTCGCATCTTAGGTCCAAACGATCTCTTCACATGGAAAGGGAAGATATTACGACGACCAATCTTAGGATCTGTTTCATTAGAAGAATACAAAAAGAACCTGCAAATGTTTATCGACAAATTCAAAAAAGGACAACAAAGGATTATTATCAGTGTTCCGCTCAACACCCAACTACTACTTTCCCCTATAACTGAACCAGAGGCTCATTATGCTGATGAAAGGAAAATCTATCCTAATGGCTACACCCCAACTAAAGCTGCTTATGCAGTTAGTCCACTTGCTTGGTTAGTCAATAACCGCAACCAGAACATCCATCCTGACAATGTTTATAATCATCAGGAAATGAAAGAATTTGGCAAAGTATATCAAGGTTATCGAGAAATTACTTACAGGGCAGCCAGCAAATCAACTAAGGTTATTACTGTAGATCCTAACGACCAACTTGAGGCCTTTTTCAAAAAGTTCCAAGCAGAAGGTGAATATAGAATAGGTCGTTGCGTCTTTAGAACAAAAGAAGACTTCTTAAGTTCTGACATGATTCATCCCGGCCCATTACTTTATACTTTAATCGCTAAATGGATTGCTGAGGATCTTAAAGCAGCAGGGGTAAATGTCCCTAACACTCTTGACCTGGATAAAATGCTGAAAGAGCATCCTAAAAAGTTTCATGAAACATTTTGCCCAGAAAAAAGAACAGCAGCTGATATGGAAAACATAGGAGCTATTATTAGTGCCATAACAAAAACCGCTAAAACAGGCTCTCCTTTTTACAGCATTAGTAATTTGATTGGGTTAAAAGCTGCTGCTTCCATCTTCTTTAGTACGGCAACAAACTTTAATGGTTCTTACAGCTATGGCCCTGGTTGGCGTTTAAATTTAGCTGCCCGACTAAAAGTTGCTTTACCTTTTGGTTATTTTCAACTTTCCCCAGACCTTATTAATATAGGGGCTTACGCTTCCTATTTAACCGATGAAACAGGTAAGGAGGGTTGGGAGCTTAATACCTATGCCAGATCAGAAGTAACCTTATCCCCTATTTCTGGAGCTGACACAGTAACAGGGGCTGTAGGCTTTGGAACCTATAACTTGGAAAACCTTTTCCTAGATGAAAGTTACATTATTAGAGAACAACTTGGCTTTAACGCAAAAATTAGGTACTGTTCTAATCCTTCTGCCACCAACCTTGTGAGAGGGTTATGCGTTCATGCCGAAACAGTCGTCCGCCCATTTGCTGGAACAAAAAATGATGCTTTATTCACTGGATTTCTAGGCATTAGCTATGCAAGATAATAATTTAAAAGATTCTAAAGGCGTTCACTAGTTTTAGCCTCTAAATTCTGCTAAAATTACAATTGATGCCTATTCAAGAGAAATGCCGAATCTTAGACCACCAGAAAGTTGCCCCTTTCCATTTTAAAATTACCCTTGTTTCTAAATATATCTCTTCACACGCAGAACCAGGCCAATTTGTTAACGTCCGCTGCTCACAAGATTACGATCCCCTACTTAGACGACCACTAGGAGTTCATAACGTTAACCCAGAAGAAGAAATCTTTGAATTGCTTTATGAGATCGTTGGCAAAGGGACAGAATTACTTTCCAAGCATCAAGTTGGACAGGAAATAGATATCCTTGGTCCTTTGGGGAACGGATTTGATATCAATAAAGACAAAAAGGTTGCTATTCTAGTTGCTGGCGGAATGGGCGTTGCACCTCTGCTCTACTTAGCTAAATTCCTACGATCCACGATCCACGATCCACGATCAATCCACATCCTAATTGGCACTAAGACAAAAGAGCTGATTCTTGCTGAAAAAGAATTTAAAACTTTAACAGATAACGTTATCGTTTCAACAGATGATGGATCTTACGGCAAAAAGGGTTTTGTTTCTGATGTCCTACTTGAAACTTTGGACCCAAGAACCATTGATGCTTCAGCAACCATATACGCTTGTGGCCCCAAACCAATGCTCAAGGCCATTGCAGAAATTGCTTTCCAAAAGAAGATCGACTGCCAAGTTTCCATGGAAGCTAGAATGGCTTGCGGGATTGGCACTTGCTTGGGTTGTGTGATTAATACGACAAAAGGTTATCAAAAGGTTTGTGACGACGGCCCGGTTTTCGACGCAAAGGAGATTGTATGGACAAGCTAGCTATTGAACTCTGCGGTATCAAATTAAAGAACCCGGTCATGGTTGCCTCTGGCACTTTTGGTCACGGCGAAGAAGCAGCTAAGTTTGTTGATCTAGATAAACTTGGGGCAATCATCACCAAAACTATCACCCTAGAACCACGCCAAGGCAATAAACCACCACGAATCTGCGAAACAGCTTCTGGCATGCTCAACTCCATTGGCCTACAAAACAAAGGAGTTAAGGATTTCTTGGAAAACCGTCTACCTACACTGGCCAAATATAAAACCCCTGTAATTGTTAACATTGCCGGGGAATCAGCTAAAGAGTTTGAAGAGCTGACCAAGATATTAAATAAAGAACCGTTAGTTAAAGGGATTGAAGTTAACATTTCCTGTCCTAACGTGTCTAAGGGTGGAATGCTCTTCTGCTTTGATCCCAGGGCAACCAGAGAATTAGTTGCCACTGTTAGGAAAGCAACTAGTCTTCCGGTAATTGTTAAATTGTCACCCAACGTTACAGACATCGCTTTAATCGCTAAAGAAGCAGAAAATGCCGGGGCTGATGTAATTTCTTTAATCAATACTCTCTGGGGCATGGCCATCGATACCAATACCCACAAACCAAAACTGGGCAACATCACTGGCGGCCTCTCTGGTCCTGCCATTAAACCAATTGCCATCAGAATGGTTTGGCAGGTTGCTCAAGCTGTTAAAATCCCGATCATCGGAGTTGGAGGAATTATGACCGGAGCAGATGCAATTGAATTTTTCCTAGCCGGCGCTTCCGCAGTTCAGGTTGGTACAGCTAATTTTGTTGATACACAGGCACCTGTAAGGATTGTCGAAGAAATCAAAGAATATTTAGATTCCCACAATATCAGCCACTACAAAGAATTGGTTGGAAAAGTAACTGCGTAGCTATTCCCCAAACTTAGGCTAATCCGGCGGTTGAAACTTACCTTTGTACATCAGAATAAATATCACTACAATGATGAAGATTATTAGAACTAGAACTGCTTGTGATTCGGTCATGGTTTTATGGTCCTTAGAACATCAGTGAACCAGAATATCAGAGCAAGATTATCAGATTATTAGATGATCAGAATACCAGGAAACAACTTATATTCTGATTCTCTATTACTCTGATATCCTAGTTCTGATAAACTAATATTCTGATGATCTCAAAGAACTCTCTTCAAAAACATCCCCGTATAACTCTTTGAATTATTGCTAACCTGTTCAGGAGTCCCCTCCGCCACCACAAAGCCCCCCTCATCCCCACCACCTGGTCCTAAGTCAATAATATGATCCGCAGTTTTGATTACATCTAAATTATGTTCAATCACAATTAAAGTATTGCCAGTTGAGACTAAGCGTTTAAGTACCTCCAATAACTTCTTAATATCAGCAAAATGTAAGCCAGTGGTTGGTTCGTCTAGAAGATATAATGTTCTGCCTGTTGAGCGAGTTGCCAACTCTGTGGCCAATTTAATCCTCTGGGCCTCACCACCAGACAAAGTAGTCGCTGGTTGGCCTAATTTTACATAACTTAAACCGACATCATTTAAAGTCTCTAACTTTCGCCTAATTTGGGGAATATTCTCGAACAAATCCAAAGCCTCTTCAACTGTCATATCCAACACATCATAAATGGACTTACCACGATAATGAACTTCCAATGTTTCTCGATCATAACGCTTACCCTTGCAAACATCACAAGGCACATAGACATCCGGCAAGAAATGCATTTCAATCTTGACTAAGCCATCACCGGAACAAGCTTCGCAACGTCCCCCTTTGACATTGAAGGAAAAACGACCCGGCTTGTAACCCCTGATTTTAGCCTCATTGGTCATAGTAAATAAGTCACGGATATGAGTAAAAACTCCCGTATAAGTTGCTGGGTTAGAACGTGGAGTGCGACCAATCGGCGTTTGATCAATAATCACAACTTTATCGATATGCTCAATGCCATCAATTCGATCATGTATCCCGGCCTTATCCAAAGCACGATAAAACTTTTTAGCTAAGGCACGATACAAAATATCATTAACCAAGGAACTTTTACCGGAACCGGAAACACCGGTCACACAAGTAAAGGTTCCCAAAGGAAAAGAGACATTAACTTTCTTTAAGTTATTATGTTCCGCTTTAACAATTTTAAGAAATTTGCCGTTACCGGGCTTGCGTTCAACTGGAACCTCAATCTTTTCCTTGCCAGAAAGAAATTTTCCTGTAATTGAAGCTGCTGTCTTTTCAATCTGCGCTACTGTTCCGCTGGCTACAATCTCCCCCCCATGCCTCCCTGCCCCCGGCCCAATATCAACCAGATGGTCTGCCAGCCGCATCGTTTCTTCATCATGCTCTACTACTATTATAGTATTACCCAAATCCCTTAAACGGAACAAAGTCTCAATTAAGCGTTTATTATCACGCTGGTGCAAACCAATTGAAGGCTCGTCTAAGATATAGAGCACTCCGACTAAGCCAGAGCCGACTTGGGTGGCCAAACGAGTCCTCTGTGCTTCTCCGCCAGAAAGTGTGGCAGATTGGCGGTCAAGGGTGACGTAATCCAACCCAACATCAACTAAAAACATTAAACGTGCGGTTAGCTCTTTAACAATTTGTTTGGCAATAACTGTTTCCCGCTCTGTGAGCTGCAAATCAGTTAAAAAAGCCATCACTTTGTTGATTGATAAAGCTGAAATTTTGGCAATTGATTTGCCGGCAATTGTCACTGCTAAACTTTCCGGCCGCAGTCTCTGCCCATGACAAACAGGACAGCTGACACTACTCATGTAGCGATAAAGACTAAAACGCACATTTTCTGATTTGGTCTCATAATAGCGCCGTTTAAGCCAGTTAATTATGCCTTCGTAAGAGCCCTCATGCTCCCAATAGCTGCGATCCATACGATGTTTAAACATAATTGGTTTATCGGAACCATAAAACAAAACCTTAAGTTGTTTTTTGTTTAGTTTCTTAACCGGGGTAAAAATATCAAAACCATAGGTTTCCCCCACAGATTCCAATTTTTGGATAAAATATGAAGCTGCCTCACCCCAACAAGCGATGGCTCCATCGGCAATAGTCAGGCTTTTATCAGGAATGACCAGATCAGGATCAAATTGCAGCTTATCTCCCAACCCCTTACACTCTGGGCAAGCGCCATAGGGACTATTAAAAGAAAAGATCCTGGGAGTGATTTCATCAAGGGAAAGGCTACAACTGGCACAAGCAAACTTTTCACTATAACTCTTCGGCTTAGCCCCTTTTTTCTCGCTTAAAATCTCAACCACGCCATTACCAAAGCGCAAAGCTGTTTCTACTGATTCGTTTAAACGTTTTTTGTTTGAGGTTTTGACAACTAAGCGATCAATTACTATTTCAATATTATGTTTCAGTTTCTTGTCTAAAACCGGAACTTCGGCAATTTCATAGACCTTGCCATCAACCCGAGCTCGAATAAAACCGTCTTTTTGGATATCAGCAAAAAGTGTTTTATACTCCCCCTTACGTCCACGGATAACCGGTGCAAGGATTTGGATTTTCTCCCCAGCTGGCAATTGAAAAATCTGATCAACAATCTGCTGTGGAGTTTGCTTTTCGATCTTTTTCCCACATTTAGGACAGTGCGGAATACCAATATTAGCAAAGAGGAGTCTTAGATAATCATAAATCTCTGTGACAGTCCCAACAGTTGATCTTGGATTTCTGGGTGGAGATTTTTGGTCAATAGAAATAGCCGGAGATAAGCCTTCAATTGAATCAACATCGGGCTTTTGCATTTGTTCTAAAAATTGTCGAGCGTAAGCAGAAAGAGATTCAACGTAGCGACGCTGGCCTTCAGCATAAACAGTGTCAAAGGCTAGTGATGATTTACCTGAACCAGATAGACCAGTAAAGACAATAAATTTATTGCGCGGAAGTTCTAAACTAACGTCTTTTAGGTTATGCTCGCGGGCACCTTTGATGATGATTTTGTCTGAGTTCATGGAATTTTCTATTGTAGCAAAAAAACCTGAAACTATCGAGTAAATCTAAAACGATGTAGTATGTTATAATAACTCAATGAAAAAACTACACTATTTCACAGCAATCTGCTCTGCCCTGGTTGTTGGGTTGGGTCAAATTATTGAGGGTGAAAGCAAAAAAGGTCTTCTGCTCCTGTTGGTTTTTTACTTTGCTCTGCCTGCTCTGACCTATTTAGCCTTATTAACTGGTGGCTCCCTCCCTCTTTACATTTGGGGACTAACAATTGTGGCTGGCTTAATTATTTGGACCTATAGTGTTGGGGAGGCCCTTTTTAAATCATGAGAAGATCCTTCAAACTATTTACCATTTTTAATATTCCGATTGAGATAAATATCAGCTGGTTCATTATTCTCAGCTTGATTGTCTTTACGCTGGCTCGAGGGTATTTCCCTTATACCAATCCAGAACTTTCAACTACTAGCCATTGGTTGATGGCGCTAATTGCTGCGCTGCTACTATTTGCCTCACTTTTAGCCCATGAAATGGCCCATTCCTTAGTAGCCATAAAACATCAGCTGCCAATTCATGGCATAACTTTATTTGTTTTTGGCGGTGTGGCACAGCTGGAAAAAGAACCGGACTCTCCCGCTGTTGAATTTAGAATGGCCATCGCTGGCCCAATTATGAGTTTTTCTTTGGCGGTATTGTTTTTTAGCTTAACCAAAACTTTCTACAATTTAGGCTTGCCTTCCCCTATCTTAGCCATTACCAATTATCTTTTTATGCTCAATTTGGTGGTAGGGATGTTTAACCTTATCCCTGGCTTTCCGCTTGATGGTGGTCGAGTGTTGCGTTCCATACTCTGGGCCTGGTTCAAAGATTTAAGAAGGGCGACTAAAATTGCCAGTGCATTCGGCAAAACATTTGCTTTTGTTTTAATTGCCTTTGGTTTGTTTAATTTGTTTTCCGGGGCTTTTGTTTCCGGCATCTGGTTTATTTTTATCGGCTTATTCTTGCATGAAGCAGCTGGATCAAGCTATCGGCAAGTTGCCATGAAAAAGCTTTTAAGCGGAACAAAAGTAGCAGCGATGATGACCAAGAATGTTATAACAGTTCCTGCTGAAATCACTTTAGATAAACTGGTTGACGATTACTTTTTTAAATATCGGCACGCCACTTTCCCAATCATGACAGATGATAATATTATTGGACTGGTAACTTTTCATGACATCAAAGAAGTAACCAAAGAAAAGTGGTCAACCACAACGGCACAGGACATCATGATTCCACTAATTCATGATTTTGTGATTGACGCCCAAGCTGATGTCATGGAAGCCATGCCAATCTTAGCCAGGAACGGCCTGGGTCGCGCACTTATTATCGAAAATAAAAAACTGATTGGTATCCTCTCGCAAAAAGATATCCTGCAATTATTTAAGTTTAAGTCGGCGATTGGTGGGAAATAATCTCTACTATGGAGAAACTCATCTGGCAACCAGGGACAATGGTCTACCCCGCTCCAGCAGTGTTAGTTAGCTGTGGGGATAAGCCAGAAAACTACAATATCATTACCATTGCTTGGACAGGCACAATTTGTTCTGACCCAGCAATGACCTATGTTTCCATCCGTCCCTCACGACATTCATATGCACTCATTAAGAAGAACAAAGAGTTTGTCATTAATTTGACAACGAAGCGATTGGCTTTTGCGACCGACTTTTGCGGAGTAAAATCTGGTCGAGATATAAATAAGTTTGAGCGGCTAAAACTAACTCCTCTCAAAGGAGAAAAGGTTGCTGCCCCTTTGATCGAAGAGAGCCCCATTAACATTGAATGCCAAGTCACAGAAATAAAATCTTTGGGATCACATGATATGTTTCTAGCTAAGGTTTTGTGTATCCACGCCAGTAAAGAGTTTATGAATAAAGCGGGCAAGTTTGACCTGCGTAAAACTGACCCAATTTGTTATTCACATGGCAACTATTATGCGCTGGGGAAATGCCTGGGACACTTTGGATATTCAATTAAGAAACGTTAGCCTTTACCACTTACACCGTACACTTTAAACCTTAAACATTCCCCATCACACTATCAATCAACTCCAACAACTCTTCATAACTTTTAACTTCTGTAACCCTGCGACGGACTTCATCTTTTTTTAAATACCACATGGCAATCTTGCGCATAAAACCGATGTTCCCCCTAGGCCTTCTTTGTTTATACTTTTGCACATAAGCAAGGTGCTTTTTTAAAACCGCTATCTTTAGTTCTAAACTAACTTGATCCGCAACAGTTCCTGTTGCCAAATACTGTTCAATATTTTTAAATATCCAAGGATCACCGAATGAACCCCGGGCAACCAAAACACCATCACAACCGGTGCGATCAACCATCTCCTTAGCCTTTTTCGGAGAGAAAACATTACCAGAACCAAAAACCGGAATAGTAACATTATATTTTATGGCCTTGATAGCCTCATAATCAATTTCCCCGGTATAAGCCTGCTTTTGCGTGCGACCATGAACAAAAAGCGCTGCTGCCCCACTCTGCTGGCATTTTTTAGCAATCTCGACAACACGAGCAACATTCCGCTCATCAAAGCCAGTCCGCAACTTAACTGTAATTGGCAAAGAGATAGCTTGCGTTAAGCTACTGATAATTCTATAAAGATCCTCTGGTCGAGAAAGAAGATAGGCCCCAGCTTTTTTCTTGAGGACTTTTTTAGCCGGACAGGCAGCATTAATATCAATAAAAGTAGGCTGAACAATTTCTAGCAGTTTACGAGCAGCTTCAACCATTTTATCGGTACCAGAACCAAGCAGCTGCGCGGCAATTGGCTGATCATCCGGATGACTTTTGAGAATCTCAATGTTTTTACTGGCCCCATAGATCAAGGCATTAGCATCAAGCATCTCAAAAAAACCAAAGCCTGCCCCAAACTCACGCGCAATCAGCCGAAAAGCCAAGTCGGCACAACCAGCTAAGGGAGACAGAAAAACGTTGGTCTCAATTTTTTTATTACCGATTTTTATACTTACCAAATTAAAACCTCACGGCCAAGCCGATATTGTGGTTCACAACCCCAGCACTATTCCCGGCAATAACATAAGCTCCCCAGTAACCCAGTTCCCAACCATCATTAAGTTTATATCCATAACCTAAAGTCATAAAGCCCGGGGTTGTTACCGATTTATAATTATAGTACCCTGCTCGAAAACTACTGCGATAAAAACGCTGACCAGGTTGCGGCGAATATTCAAAACCACCAGAATAATATGGTCCACCGTATAAAGCCAATAAATCATACACCCCGGCATTGACAACTAAACCCTGAAGTTTCCCCTTGGGGCTCCAAGCTAGAGCAGGTCGAACATTAGGCGACTGCAAAATCCCCTGGCAAACCTTTATTTGTAAACTGGAATTATCCGGGGATGTGTACTCACCAGACAAAAGCCAAAAGTTTTCAATATGCACACCAAAAGACCACTCAGGATGAAAACGCCAAAGATAATCCAAATCAATTACTCTTTCAAGATAATCCAGACGAACCAGCTGGCTTTGATAAATGCCATAGCCTTCTGTTCGATAAACAACATAACCGACACCCACCGACATAGCTTCGAACCAGGGCAAACTAAAAGCCCGACCATAAGAAAGATAATATGAACCACCCCCACTCCAGGAAGCTGCTAAACTCAATCCATTCCCTTGATTAATTTTTTGGGCATAGTTGATTGAATCATAGTAAGTGTTGCCGGAACGCGGTTCAGTATTAAAATAACCGGCAGGACTCCAAGCTTGACTGGTTAAAACTAGTTGCTGCTCACCGTCTCGCCAATTTTCCAACTGCGCAGCCCCGGCCCTATTCCAATAAGCCAGATTAGCATCATCAGCAACAGCAGTAAAAATACCCCCCATGGCCATGGGCCGAAAACCCCAACAGGCAAAAGAAGGAGAACTGATTACAAAAAGACACGTCAAAAATAAAAGATATTTTTTTATCATTTTTTTCATCCCCCTCTCTTCCTTAAGAGAGGGGGAGGTGTGCCAATCATAGATGGGGGTGAGTTAGTAAATTACTTGTCGTTTTCTGCTACAAACTTTTTAATCTCTTCGATATTTTCCACGATCTTTTTGGCTTTTGACAAACCAAAAGAAAATGGGAATTTATCATTCTCATCATTTTTAATTACTATCATCGGCCGGCCCTTAAACTCTGATCTTTCAATAATCGCCATTGTTACCCTCCCTTTTTATTTAGTCTTGGCATTATAACATAGAGAACAACAAGATAAAAAAACTTCCTTGAAAATTCCGGCGGAATACTTATTCGTAACGCAAAGCAACAATTGGCAAGAGCTTGGCCGCCCGCCAGGCTGGCCAGAGACCAAAGACTACTCCAACTAAAACCGAGAAAGTAAAAGCCAGGATGATCGAACCTAAAGAAATTAAAACATTCCAACCGGCAAAGGTAGCCAAGCTAAAACTAATCAACGAACCAAAGCCAATCCCCACAATCCCGCCAAAAAGACAGATTAAAATCGACTCAACCAAAAACTGGACCATAATATCACTTTTCTCCGCTCCCAAAGCCTTGCGCAGGCCTATTTCATGAGTCCGCTCCATCACCATCACCAGCATGATATTCATAATCCCAATACCACCAACCAGTAAGCTGACCGCAGCAATCGCCCCTAAAAGATAGGCCAAGGTTGAGATCATTTCGCCGGCTGCCTTTTGAATCTCCGCCATATTACGAACTTCAATACTATCGCTTTGAGACTCTGGTAAGCGATGCAGTTTCACCAGCTGCACGATGATTTCATCCTGAACATACTGCATTGAATTTAGATCACTAACCTGAACGTCAAAGTAGCTAATATAATCACTGCCTAACAAACGATACATCGCTGTTTTTATCGGAATAACTATTTGATCATCAACATTACGCCAGCCAGAGACCCCTTTTTCCGGCATCACACCAATAACATTAAAGCTGACCTTATTAATGCGAATCCATTTCCCCACAGGATTTTCGGCACCAAACAATTCAGTTGCCACCGTTTTACCAAGCACAGCAACTTTGGCTCGGCTGGCAGCCTCTGCGGCTGTAAAAAACCGGCCAATATCCGGCACAGATTCACGCACATACTGAAAATCGTAATTGGAACCAACAATTGAAGTATTCCAGTTACGATTTTGATAAACCGCCTGTCCTCGACCGCTAACATACGGCGCCACCTTTTCAACTGATTCAATTTGCTCGATCACAGCTAAATCAGCAAAGGTAAAACGAGTTACAGAATCTGAGCCCAGGGAAATTCCATGACTGCGCTGTGAAGTTCGCACCATCAATAAGTTTGTGCCTAAACCGGAGAGTGTCTTCTCCATAGCCTTTTGCGCCCCTGTGCCTAAGGCCAACATGGTGATAACTGCAGCTACGCCAATCATCACCCCTAAAATAGAAAGGAAAGAGCGTAATTTATTATTTAGCAGAGATAAAGTTGCTTCATAGCAATAATCCTTAAGGCGCCCAAAAGAAAAAACACTTTTCCCTTTCTTATCTCCCCAATTAAAGACAGGAACAGAAGTTTTTATCCCGGGTTGTTTTCGATCGTCAGATAAAATACTGCCATCACGCAAAGTGATAATTCGTGAGGCATGGGCAGCCACATCGTGCTCATGCGTAACCATGATAATCGTATTGCCTTGGGCATTAAGTTCTTTTAATAAATCAATGATTTCTTGCGACGATTTTGAGTCGAGGTTCCCGGTTGGTTCATCCGCCAGGATAACTAACGGCTTATTAGCTAAGGCACGGGCAATGGCCACTCGCTGCTGCTGCCCACCAGAAAGTTCATTAGGCCTATGATGTAAGCGGTCTTCCAAACCAATTTTCTTTAATACTTCGACACTGCGCTGACGGTTCTCTTTTGAGGCTTCGCCGGCATAGATAAAAGGCAACATGGTATTATCGGTAACATTGAGTTTGGGCAGGAGATTGAACATTTGAAAAATAAAACCAAAAAAGCGGTTGCGCAAACGGGCATACTCATTTTCAGTTAACCCGGTAATATCCTTGCCCAGCAATTTATACTCACCGTTATCGGCATTGTCCAGCAGACCTAAAATCGCCAGCAGGGTTGACTTACCGGAACCGGAAGCCCCCATAATCGCCACGAATTCGCCTGCCTCAATCTTAAGGGAAACGCCCTGTAAGGCATGGACAGGCAGGTTGCCGCCAATATAGTAAGTCTTAACAATAGAATTGAGTTCAATTAAAGACATTAGTTTTTCTTGGTAAAGGGATTAATTGGCCCCCGACGACCAGTCTCCGGAAAAAGTTCCTTGGTCAGCTTCGAAGTCGGAACAACCAACGTTTGACCATCAGCAAGCCCGGAGAGCACCTCAAGATCAGTAGTATTTTCTAATCCAACTGATATTTTAACGGCTTTAATCTCTTTGGATTCTTGATCACCAGTAAAAACATAAGCCTGCCCCTTGACCTTTTTGACAACTTTGAGAGGAACCAGCAAAGCATTGGCTTTCTCATTCAAAACAAAATCCACGGTAGCGCTCATCCCCGACCTAAAAAACGGGGGCACTTCATTTGGAATAACATCAACCGTATAAACGGTGACATTACTTATTTCTTCGGCTTCATAAGCAATGTGGGAAACATAACCGGGAATTTTCTTACCCTGATAAGCGTCAAGTTCAATGGCAACTTTTTGTTTAAGCTTGATCTGACCAATATCAGTTTCATCTACCTGAGCTTCAACGATTAAACGATCAGCCATAACCAAGATGGGATCAGCTGCTGTTACAGATTGTCCCGGCTCAATATCCCTTTTAACAATAAAACCGTTGAGGGGTGCAATGATTGGCGCCGGCTTATAAATATCCTGCCAATGTTTATATTCATCTTCTCCTTGAGACCTGGCAGCATCCAACAAAGTTGCCCTCTCACTGGAGCTCATCCAGGCTAAAACCTGTCCAGTCCAAACCTTTTGTCCTTCTGTGACTAAAACACTGTCAAGCCGTCCGGCAATTGGCGGTTTTATTTCTACACGATTTCTAGGCAAAACAATCCCTGTCGAAGGCAGGGTTGCCAAAATATTGCCCCGTTTAACTTTAACGAATTTGAGAGGCTCTTCACTCTTGCCAGCACAACCAAACAATAAAAGAACCAATCCCAAAACAAAAAAAGTCAGAAACTTTGTCTTAAAATAATTAATTCCATAATTTTGATCTTTGATTTTTGATCTTTGATTTTTCATTTTTTAGTCCCTCCATAAGCTTTATACCAGCTCGCTTCAGCCAAATAGGCAGCCTTGCGATAGGTTAGCAGGTTGTTTTGAGCCGCAACATAATCGTTTTCTATTCTATCCCAATCATCATAATTGATTAATCCATTTAAGTATTTTGCACGAGCAATTATTGCCCGCTCCTTAGCCGCAGCCAGTGAAACAGTTTTAACCTCTAAAGCTTCTAGGGCATCACTAAAATCACTATAAGCTTTTTGAACACTATAGCGCAGATCATTTTCAGACTGCTTAAAATCCTGTTCGGCCTTTTCCAGTTTTAAGTTATAGATCATGGCATCAGCGATATTGCTACCACCAGGAAAGAAAGAATAAGACAGACTTAGTGTCCAACTACTGTTTTCTGAATTTGGCGGCCAGCTGTTACCACGATTACTATAATTAGCACCTAAAGAAACTGAAGGGAGAAATCCGGCAATAGTGGCGTTCTTGGCAATTTGGGCAGATTCCAACTGATATTTAGCCATAACATAGCTCGGTGACCTTTTAACCAGCTGATCAAAATTATCTTGACTAACAGCTTCTACGGAACCCAAATCCTGCAAATCATCAACATTTTGTTCAATTAGTTGCGACAGATTAAGTTTGGCTAAGGCCAGATCCCTTTTGGCTGCAGCAAAATCATATTCCGCCTGCGCTTGATCAGCTTGAGTCCGCATCAAATTACCCTTATCTTCCTTGCCACTTTTATAGCGCAAAGCAATTAGGCGCGCGTTGCTAATCCGTTGTTCCAGGATTTTTTCTAGGATAGCAACATTCTCCTGGGCAAAAAATAGGTCTAAGTAAGCTGAACGAATATTATAAGAAAACTCGGCTTCAGCCTTCTTTAAACTGGACTCATAATATTTTAGGTCGGCGTAGGCTGACTGCACATTGTAATAATTGTCTAGGCCGTCAAAAATAGATTGCGTGGCGCTTAAACCATAAGAATAAGTTCTCGCCGCAGCCCCAAAGCTGGCACTGGTTGATAAATTAGCAGACAATTGCGGAAGATAACTTGAATAAGCTTTTTTATATGTCCACTGATACGATTCCAGTTGTTTCTGGGCACTTTTTAAATCGTGGTTTTTTTCGCGGGCTAAAGATTCTACTTCCGACCAATTCAAAGCAAAAACAACAGAGGAACAAACAACCATTGCTGTAATTAAAAAAAACTTCAGATGTTGCTTCGCATCACACATAACACATTACTCTTTACTCATTACTTATCAGTCTTTCCACTCATCATTATATTAGACATCCGAGAAAAAGGAAAGGTTCCTTTTTAATTCTAACAGTCCGGCTGTCATTTCCCCTCCTCGGCTTGACAAATATTACTTAACCGGTTAAACTATTTATCAGGTTAACTATTTTTATGGCTAAAAACATCAAAGAATATGCTGATAAATTCGAAAGCGTTATGCAGGGCTTTATTAAAACCCTGCACTCCTCATCCGACTCTTCCCAGCCCAACAACCTGGATATAACCATTGGCCAATGTCTTGTTTTACAAAATCTATATCAAAACGACAACTGCAAAATGTCCGACCTAAGCAAAGCCCTTGGCGTTACCCTCCCCAACATAACCGGACTAATTGATCGGCTAGAAAAAGAAGGCTTGGCAAAAAGAAACCACGACCCAAAAGATCGTCGCATAATTAGAATCACTCTCACAACAAAAGGCAAAAAAACCATCAAAAAGATCAAACAAAAAAAGCAGCAGCATCTCAGCTCAATTCTTGGTAAAATAACAAACAAAGAGAGGAAAACATTAATGGAAATCATGGAGAAAATTGCCGCGAAGCTAAAAAAAACCTGCGCTATCGTCACAATAGCCCTGCTCTGTTCCGGAGCTGTCTTTGCCAATAGTACGTTGAGCCTGGACGAATTCATCAAAACAGCCGTTAAAAATAACCCTCAATACCGAATCTCTGCCCAGGACTATCTAATTGCCTTAGAACAAAACAAATCGGCCAATTCCCTACAGGACTGGAACTTGGTAGCTTCAGGGTATTTTAACGAGGCAAACCCACCGCAAGCCAGCTCTTTCTCCCCCAGCTACCAAAAAATTGCCAGCTACTCATTTGGAGCCAGCAAATACCTGGCGGCATCAGGAACCGGCATTGAAATTAAAAACAGTAATACCAGAATGGCAGCCAATTATGGCTCAGCCAGTGCATTTTTTCCCACCTCACCCTATTACACTTCTAATTTATCATTAACCATTACACAACCACTCCTGCGTAATGCTTTTGGCCTGGCAACAAGAAACAACCTGGCCATGGCCGATAGCGCCCTGTCCATTGCCAAAGTCAAACTAAGTGAGGACTGGGAAAACTTTCTTACTACCCTAAAAGAAGAATACTTTAAATGGCAGTTGTGTCATTTAAACATTACCAATTACCAAACTAAAGTCAAAAAAGTTGAGGATCAGCTGGCCTTGGTAAAAAAACAGAACCGCTACGGTTTGTCAGAAGATCTTGACCTGGTGCAAATCGAACAAAAACTCCAAGGCTACAAAATTATGCTGGCACAAGCTGAAATGGCTTGCGATAACCAAACAGAGAAAGTCCTGGGTTTGATTAAAAAATCCAACCTTGACTATCCCACCATTAGCCCGGAAAAATTCGTTAAAGACGGTACCGTGCTGCCAAAAGAGCAAGCCATAGCTTACCTGCTTAACAACTCCAATTTAAAACAAACCACTGATCTTTTGGTCAAGATACAACAGCAAAATCTCAACTCCAAAGACAACCAATTACTGCCCGACCTTAACTTAATTGCCCAGTATAAGCCCAACGCCTTAACTTACAATTTTAGCGACAGTGTTATGCGGGTTGGCAGTAAAAGCGAATACAGCATTACCCTAAGTGCTTCCAGGACATTAGCCAACGACCAGGCCAACGCCGAAGCTAACAAAGCCAAGGCAGAATACGAAAAAGTCTTAAAAATTCAGGACAACACCCTGCTTAATGCCCAAGTTGGCCTGACCAATCTCTACACCACCCTCTCTTATTTAGATAGTATGCTGGAGCTTAATAAACAGAGCTTAAAATTGGCCCAAGAACGGTTAACACTGGAACAAAAAAAGTTTAATCAGGGCCGTAGTTCGGTCTTTTTTGTCCTGCAAGCTGAAGATGATGTTTTGGCCGCAGACAATACTTATCTGGAAATACTTTTTAACCGCGAAAAGGTTATCAATCAAATTAAATCATTTACTGACCGTTATTTAATTGAATACAAGGAGCTGCTAAAAATATGAGAAACCTATTTAAATACTTTATTGAACATCCCAAATTAGTTAACCTCTTCCTTGTACTGGTCATTATTATGGGCAGTCTCTCTTTTATTAATCTTAAACGTGACAGCATCCCTAACGTTGATTTCAAGATGATGTTTGTCAGCACAATTTATCCCGGAGCCGCACCAGAAGACGTAGAAATCAATGTCACGATTCCCATCGAAGAACAAATCCAAAGGGTAACCGGTATTAAAGATTTGCAATCGTTTTCAACAGAAAACATCTCCACAATTTTTATTGAAATTGACCCGGACGCCAAAGATGTGGAAGAGGTTAAGCGTGATATTTACAAAGCTGTTGATCGTGTTGCTAATTTGCCGCCGCAAGTCAAAGATAAGCCCTTGGTCATTGAGCTAAAATCAGAGGTCTTTCCTGTCTTTGAAATTGCGGTTTCCGGCAACGGCAATACCTCTGAATTAAATCTAAGAAAATATGTTGATATTTTGGATAAAAAAATCCGGCTTCTAGCCGGAGTAAGCGGCACAAAATTAGTCGGCTACCGCAAACGGGAGATCAGAGTCGAAGTTGACCCGCAAAAGCTGGAAGATCAATATGTTTCGCTGGCCGAAGCTATGGCTGCAATTAAAGCTACTAATGTACGCCTAAGCGGTGGCACCATCCAATCTTTAGCTGCTAAGAAAAAAGTTATTACCCTGTCCCAATTTGATAATCCCCTTGAGGTAAAAGAGGTAATAGTCCGCTCGGCCTTTTCCGGTCAACGTTTAATTATAAAAGACCTTGCCAAAGTTTCCGACAGTTTTGAAGACGAATCTAGATTAATTAAAACTAACGGCAATAAGTGCATTAATATAGTAGTGGATAAAAAAGCGACTGCCGATGCCGTTAAAGTTGCCGGTTCAGTCTCACAACTGCTAAAAAAATTCAACCAGGACTTGCCTCAAGGCATCAAGGCCCAAGTTGTTAAAGATTATTCTGTTTACGTAAAAACAATGCTTAGCGTAGTTATCTCCAATGCCTTATTTGGTTTTTTTCTGGTTGTCATCTGCTTAATGATTTTCCTGGATATCCGGGTCGCCTTTTGGACGGCGATGGGTATTCCCTTTTCTCTGCTGGTGGCTTTTTATTTTATGCCGATTTATGATGTCGCCGTCACCACCCAGGCACTACTCGCTTTTGTAATTGTTTTGGGTATGCTGGTAGATGATGCCATTGTGGTGGCTGAACATATTTTTTCCTATCGGGAAGAAGGCCTAGATGCCGTGGAAGCTTCTTTACGAGGAGTCAGCGAAGTCTTTTGGCCGGTCTGCGCTACAGTTGCTACCACCATTGCCGCTTTCCTGCCTATTTTACTGATGGGCGGTATTTGGGGTGATTTTATTAGGGCCATACCGATTGTTATTACCGTTACTCTTTTGGCCTCACTGTTTGAAGCCGCCTTTATCCTGCCGGCACATTTAGCCGGCACCAAGCTAAAACAAAAAGGCAAGCCAAAACTTCTGGTCTTTTTAGAAAATTGGTATCGCCGTAATCTCATTAGAGTTTTAAAGAAAAAAAATCTCTTTATCGGGCTTTTTATTTTAATCTTTATTTTTTGCACCGCTGTTATTCTTCCCAAACTTGGGTTTGTGCTTTTTCCTTCTTCAGACAATGATGTTGTTCAAATCAAGATTGAAACCCCTAAAGGGACCCCTCTTTATGAAACCGAG
Organism: candidate division WOR-1 bacterium RIFOXYB2_FULL_42_35; assembly: GCA_001771545.1. Taxonomy (GTDB): domain Bacteria; phylum Margulisbacteria; class WOR-1; order O2-12-FULL-45-9; family O2-12-FULL-45-9; genus XYD2-FULL-41-8. Next base: position 53,950 of record MEUC01000011.1, read on the forward strand.
CATCGGGTAACTGAAATAGAAAAAATCATTACAGCAACAGTCCCTGAAAATATATTAGCGAGCTATGTTACCACTATTGGCGAAAAAGGGACTGATATGTGGGACACTGTTTCCGGCATGACACAAGACCATTGGGCCAGGATAGCAGTTAATCTTATTCCAGCCCAAAAAAGGAAAATCTCGGCAAAAAATCTAGCCCAGCAGCTGCAGGTTAAACTAGAAAAACTTAAACAGTCTGACAAATTTACTGACGTTGCTGTAATTGCCCTGCGCGGCGGCCCGCCTAGCGGCAGCCCAATTGACCTGACTTTTATTGGCAATAACGATGAGATCAGAACCAATTTAGCCGATGAATTGGTCACCTTCCTAAAAAATACCGATGGGGTTTATGATCTTGATCGCAATGACGAAAAAGGCTTAAAAGAGCTCAACATTAAACTTAATTACAATTTGATGTCTGATCTAGGCATCACAGCCCTTGATGTGGCTCAAGTAGTAAGGGCGGCAATTGCCGGCACAGTTGTAACCTCTATCCGCAAAGAAGGCGAAGAAATTGATTTCAGAGTAATGCTAGCAGAACCGTACCGCAACAACCCCGAATATATCAAAGAATTAACAATTCCCAACCGTTTCGGTAAACTAATCAGCTTAGGCAGCTTTATCCGCTTTGAGGAAAAGATCTCTGCCCTGGGCATTCCCCATATGCAAGGAGATCGCTCGGTTAAGATCACCGCTGAAATAGATCAGAAAAAACTAAACTCCAAGGAATTTAATCTGGTTTTAAAAAATAAATTTGCGCCCCTGGCCTTAAAATATCCCGGTTTTAGGCTGGAGTTTGGCGGCGAAGAAAAGATCGCCAATGATTCATTGTCTAGATTTTTTCGCTCTATGATTATTGCCCTGGTAGTAATCTATATTATCCTGGTGGTATTGTTTAACTCTTTTACCGAGCCAATGATCGTAATGACAGCCATTCCCTTTGGTCTGGTGGGAGTGATTTTGGCTTTTGCTCTACATCGCGAACCGTTAAGCTTTTTAGCCTTGATCGGGATTCTGGGCTTATCGGGTGTAGTTGTTAATAATTCCCTGGTTATGCTCGAATTTTTAAACAATGAAGAAGAAAGGGTTTGTGATCAGGGAGAAAAATTAACCCTAGAACATATTGCTGATGCAGCTAAATTAAGATTTAGGCCAATCATCCTAACAACCGTTACAACTGTGGCTGGCATAATCCCTTCTCTCTATGGTTTCCTTGGCGGCCGGGTAGACTTTTTGTTCCCCCTACTGCTAGCTTTAAGCTGGGGACTGCTCTTTTCCACCTTTATCACGCTGTTTTTGATCCCGTGTTTTTATCTGGTGGAAAAAGATGTCACTTGTTGGCTGTCTAGCAAATTAAAAAAATAAATGGTAATATAAATACCTTCATATGGCGGCCTTGGTGTAGTGGCAACACAACAGATTGTGATTCTGTCGTTGCGGGTTCAATTCCCGCAGGCCGCCCCAGGGTTAGAAAGTAGATAGTGGATATTAGAAATTAGGAATGAAAAACACTATCCTATTTTCTACACTCTACGCTCCACTTTTTACTTCACTAAATTAATTCTCCAGGGCAAAGATCTTCTTACTATTTCTTCCAGACTTTTATTCCCTTTTATTTCCGATGTTGGCTGGGGCATCTCTTTTAACCTATTATTTTCTGGCCCAACATTTAGATCATCAAGGTCTGGTGGCAAAACTCTTATGACTGGCTCAGCTTCTCTTTTTACCGGTTGCCATTTTATAGGAAGCTTAATATCAGGTAAACTTGCTGTTTGCTCTGGGTATGCTTTTAAATCATCTGGGTCTGCAGGCAAAGCTCTTATGACTGGTTCTTCAAGGGCTTCTGGGTTCGCTGGTATAGCCCTAAATACCGGTTCTTGCTCATCCGGGTTTTCTGGCAAAGCTGGCAAAGCTCTTATGACTGGTTCTTCAAGGTCTTCTGAGTTCGCTGGTATAGCCCTAAATACCGGTTCTTTAAGCTCATACGGGTTTTCTGGCAAAGCTGGCAAAGCCCTTATAACAGGTTCTTTTCCCACCAGAGAGACAAAGTCCTGGAAATCCTCCCCACTAATTCCTGGGTTTTCTGATTGGCAAGTTTTTCCATCCTTATTCTTATCCAAAGCCTTTACTGCCTTTTTGAAACCAGGCTTAACATCACCCGTATTTATACATAAATCTCCCATATCATTCTCCTTTTGGTATTAGTTGCGCTTCTACTATATATATCGAAAGAAGACCGATAAAACTTGTGTTAAATTACTATCCTTAGAAGCTTAAAAATCTAGTTCCACCATAGGGATCGGATTTCTTGGGAACAGACGAAGGCAGAGGCGCAGGCTGAGGAGAAGGTGAAGCAGAAGGCAAAGGAGGAACAGGCCTTGCTATCGGTTGAGCAACTGGTCGGGCAACTGGTTTTGGAGCTTCAACAACAGTGTTTTTTTGGAAATTAGCCATGGGAAACATCGGCTTTTGGATTAAAATTGATTTCTGTGTTTGCGGCTTGGGTTGAAGATCTTTTGCTTCCGCTAAATAAACCACATCTTGTTCCCGCACTTTATGTTTAACCTTGATCCCAACCTCATCGCCTTTTTTAGCTTTCAAAACACTTTCATGTTCGATTTGAATTGAATCAATTCTTTGGATAAAATCTGTCTTGTGACCTTTAATTAGAATAATATCGCCAACTTTTAGCGGGGCTTTAAGCTTGAAAGCAGCTACTGAGATTTTACCAAAGTAGTGTTCAATCTTGGCAATAACCCGAGGACCTTTGATTTTTTTTACGGTTTTCTTTCTATTGACACTCTTTTTAACTTTCTTACTGGTTAGTTTTTTTGGTTTCTTAGACTTCTTTTTCCCCTTAACCTTAGTCCTTCCCTCTTTCTTAGTCTTCGCCTTTGCCCTTAGCCTCTTTATTTTCTTCTTCACCATCGCTCCCACTCCTAAACCATAATAATTTTAGCCGGCGGAAACCCGTTAAAACCCGGAACCGCACTAGCACACGAGTAAGCCCCGATATTTTTAACGTAAACAATATTGCCAACCTCCAACTCCGGTAAATCTTCACTAATGGAAATAGTGTCAAAAGAATCACAAGTTGGGCCAGCCAAAGTACTTAAAAATTTCTGGCCGCGCCTTAAAGTCTTAAACTCATAACGACAATGATCAAAAACAATCCCGGAAAAATCGGCATAAACACCATCATTGAGATAATAATAGTTTTTATTGTTGCGAAAAGTTCTACCCACAACTTGCGTAATCAGGGTGCCGGCTAACCCGGCAAAAAATCGCCCCGGCTCGGCAATAAAGTTCGTATCCTTGGCAAACAAACGGCGTAGCTTTTTTCGTAAATGTTTGGCCATGTCCTTAAAGGTAATATGGTTATCACTGTCAAAATGACGAATCGGAAAACCACCGCCAATATCAAGGGTGTCTAATTTTAAACCGTAACGCTCTGCCTCATTAAATATGGCGGCTGAAACCTCCAAAGCCTGTAAGTAATTCTCCACATTAGTACACTGCGAACCAACATGAAAAGAGACCCCGGCCGGCTTTAAACCCAAGGACTTAGCCTTGCGTAACAGAAAGACCGACTGATCAGGGTCAGCGCCAAACTTAAGGGATAATTCAACCGTACTGCCAATATTACTAACCTTAATACGCACCAAAACCCCGGCTCCGGGACAATACTTGGCAATCTTATAAAGTTCCGGTTCATTGTCAAAGGTCATAAAGCGGACTTTCTTTTTATAAGCCTCGGCAATATCCCGGTTAGACTTTATCGTATTAGCAAAAATCACCTTATCAGGAGAGGCTCCCAAAGAAAGAACCTGATTCATCTCCACAGCACTAGCCACATCAAAACCAGCTCCAAGCTTCACAAAGGTTTTAATAATTTCCGGATGGGGATTAGCCTTAATGGCATAATAAGGGGTGACGTCAGGAAGATATCTGGTAAAACGCTCATATTGCTGACGCAGGGCTTCACGATTAATTAACATTAACGGGGAACCGTATTTCTTAACGGCATTGCGGATAGTTTTTTCTAAACCGCCGCGACCAGAAGCTTTAGCACCTTTAGTGGTCATGCAAATAAATTCAAAGGCTCGCCTTTTTTGCAGGCCTCTATCATTGCCTTTGCCTCATTTTCCGGTAGTAAATCAACTTTGTTGGTTAAAAATGTAGAAAATTGCCAGACATCTTCTTCAGGCGGTCTGGGCATATCATATTTTGTAAACTTGGTGTTAAGATTTTTTAAAGGGGTCCAATCAACTGCCTTAGAAACAAAGGGGCTAATATAAGGCATCGAAATTCTAAGTATTTCTTCAAAATCAATATCATCCGGCATACGAAAACCCATCTTAGGATTTTTAATCATCCAAATAGCAGCAGCTACAACAGAAACAGCTACTTGCATAGTAGTTGCTTGTTGATGCGGCACCAGTTTTCTGGAAGTGTGGATATCAAGAATACTGCCGCACCACCAGGAATTAAAATCATGACCCATTAAAAGCACGCCTAGTTGATCCTCCCCATCAATAATTTCGTCGTTCATAATACGTTGTTTTTCTTGTAAATGAAATTGCCGCATTTCCAGCTCGCGCAAAGAATTAATTGCCGCATTAGATGGACAATAGGCATAATGCACCGTAGGCCGATAGACTGCTTCCCCATTTTCCCAGACGGTTAAGCGATCAGAAATACTAAAGGCTTCACCATGGCGAATAACCATGCCAATAATTTCACCACAAGGCACCCAAGAACGCACTACTGTTCTCATCCCAAGAGAGCGCAGGCAAATCTGGTTTCTCGGCCCGGTCTTATGGAAGAAAGCAGTTTTGGGAATATTTCTCTCGTGAGTTCCCCAACCTAATTCTGCCGGCGCCACCCCCTCCTCATAAAAACCTTCTATACTCCAGGTATTAACGAATTCGTTAACCTGTTTGGGCCGATCTGTAATTTGGGTATCCCGCTCAGAAATATGGATAACCTTAACCCCTTCAAGCTGCGCCAGCTTAGCAAAGTTTTTCTCACTCAAAGCATCTTCTAAACTCTTCTTGCGTGGATCATGAGGTTTTTCTTGTAAGATTTTATTAGCAATCCCAATTAAAGCATGTTTTGTGAAATGTGACACCAAGCCAGGATTAGCACCATGGTCAACAACTGCCGAAGTCCCCTTATTATCACCCCAACGCTTGACCATGTCTTTAAGCTGCATATGACGTTGATACAAGGTATATCTGGTGGGATCATTGCGTTCTTCATCTTTATAGGGATTCCATTCTTCCACGGAAGTATTAACATATAAAATTTGATTGTTGCGGCAATAAGTTAGCATTGACTCGCAATCAATGTTCCAGGCCAAATCAACAATTAGATCACCAGCCCCAACATATTTTTTTAAAAGTTCCTTGTAATTATCTTTGGTAACTTTATCATTAACATAGGTAACCCCTTTAGCAAGAGAATCTTTAACGCGGGCTCGATTATCAACAAAATCCATAATAGTGATATTTTGAGGGGGAACATCGATTAATTGCAAGACAATGGGTACCGCACATTGCGAAACAGAACCACAACCAATGATCAGGATCTTACCGGGAAATTTGACATGCTTCATTTATCTAAAACTCCTTTTTTTAAAATACTTTTGTTTTTTTCATTGTAACAAATAAAATATTTTTTGGCAAATAATGTTGTCTAGATGTTGTATAATGGATTAACAGAATGCGCCCGTAGCTCAACTGGATAGAGCGTCTGCCTTCGAAGCAGCAGGTTAGAGGTTCAAGTCCTCTCGGGCGCACTTTTTTTATTAACAGTATTATGTCAGCAATGTTTTTATCAGCAATATTATTCGGTTTCATGGGCTTAATGGTTAAGATCTTAAGCCAATCAATCCCTGCTGAGCTGATTGCCTTTGGCCGTTTCTTTTTTGGTCTTTTCGCCGTCTCAATCCTGGTGGTTGCCAGGCTGGTTAAATTAAAATTCGTTAATCGCCCGCTGCTTATCTTTCGAGGAATTGTTGGCGGTTTTGCTATTCTCTGTTACTTTAAGTCTGTCAGCTTAATTCCTCTGGCAGATGCAGCTGTAATTTCTTTTTCTTACCCAATTTTTGGCACAATTTTTGCAGCAATCTTTCTTAAGGAAGAACTAAAGCCTCAAGCCTTGTTGGTCTTAATGATAGCCTTATTCGGCATGGTTTTAGTGGCTGATCCTAAATTCAGGACAATTAATATTGGTTACGTCTTTGCTTTAATTTCTTCGCTTTGTGCTGGCGCAGCAGTAACTTCTGTTCGTCAATTAAGGAAAACAGATGACCCCTGGTCAATCTCTATTGCCCAAATGGTGGGAGGCATTATAATAGTTAGCCTGCTTAGTTTTAAGAGCCTTAGTATTCCCAACCCTAACATTCTCTTGTTGCTTGTTTTTGCTTCCTTAATTTCAACCATTGGACAATTATTATTAACTTATGCATATGAATTTTGCAGCGTGACTGTAGGGGGAACAATTTCTTTAGCGGTTGTGCCAACTACTGTTGTTTTGGCAATTGTTTTTCTGGGGGAAACTATTACCGCCTCATTCCTGGTGGGTAGCAGTATGATCTTTGGTAGTGCAATTTATTTACTTAACAGCCAAACCGAAGCCGGTTCCAAAGGTTGATTATTTATCTAACTGCATCAAAACGTATGGGGTCCCTAGCCCACTTTCCAAGCCTTCATACTTAATCCATTCTGCTGGTTTGGAATCAGAATACCAAAAATAGATCTTAGGCAAGAAAGCCCCAACAAAGCCCAAAGCTCCCAAATTAACAGTGAGTTCAACCTTATGACAGTCGAACTCACCTGCAGGAACAGTGACTTTTTCTTGATCACGATAAATTAGCGTATTGGAATAAATTTTTGGCTCATCGGAAAGGTAATGAAAAGCAAAGTCTTGTTTGCGCTGAAAATCATAGCCCTGTATTGCCAAGCCTAAGATATATTTATCCACAACATCATTTTCAAATTTAAAGATTTGCTTCTCGATTTTATTATTAACTTTGTCTTCGCGCCTAAAATAAATATTCTTATCCTCATCATCATACTGTAATATCTCTACCTTAAGCAGTTTGCCCTGATTGGAGAAGACTCTTTTCTCCGAATAATAGGGCCTAAGAGACGGCTCTAGATAATAGTAGCCGGTAACTTCCCATTTAAGGGGGACTTTTGACCCGCCGTATTTACCCTGACCTTTTTCCGAATAGCGAATATATTTTTGACCATCTTCAGTTGCCAACTGATATTGGATCTCCGACTGCCACAGTATTTTTCCAGACTCCTTATCTAGGGTGATGATTTTGTTTTTGATTAACTGAGGAATTTCCGGCAGTTTAAAATTTTCGGCACTAACACTTATTGAAAAAAACAATAAACCCAGCATTACAACAATTATCTTTTTCATAAGAGCTCCTTCAATTTCTTTAAGGCCCTACCCCTGTGACTCAAACGATTTTTCATCACCGGACTCATCTCGGCAAAAGTTTTCTTGTAACCTTGGGGAACAAAAACGGGATCATAGCCAAAACCACGCTCGCCCCTCATTTCGTGGATGATCTTCCCCTTACAAATCCCTTTGACTGTTTTGACTTCACCATTTGGATAAACTATCGCTATCACGCAAACGAATTGAGCTATTCGCATTACTTCATTCACATTACTCATTACTCTCAAAAGTTTTGTGCAGAGTTTCTCCGGGGTTGGATTTGGTCCGGCAAAGCGAGCGGATTTAATCCCTGGTTTACCATTAAGGGCTTTAACTTCTAGCCCGGAATCATCGGCAATGGCAATTTGACCAGGCTTTAATTTAATGGCCTTGGCTTTTTTAATCGCATTGGCTTCGAATGTTTTTCCGTTCTCATGAACTCGCAATTCGCAACCGGTAACCCGTAACTTGAGAATTTGTTTAACTTCGCGGAGTTTGTGTTTATTGCCCGTAGCAACCAGAATTTGCATCATAAATACTTCAAGGCCTTTTTCCCAATATCCTTCCGATACTGCATCCCTTTAAACTTAATCATCTCAACAGCTTGATAAGCATTTTTAATCGCAAACTTAATGTTGTCTCCAAGTGCGGTAACGCCTAAGACTCTCCCGCCAGAGGTGACTGGGCCAGGAAACTTTGTGCCTGCATGAAACACATAAGCATTGGCTAATTGGTCAACTTTATCAATGCCAGTTATTGGCATCCCTTTCTCATATTTACCAGGATAGCCGCCAGCTGCAATTACCACGCACACCGCAGCCTTCTCATGCCACTCAATCTCACGATTATTTAACTTGCCATCAATGACTGCTTGAAAGATTGGCACAATGTCACTCTTCATCCGCATTAGAATTGGTTGAGTTTCTGGATCACCAAAGCGACAGTTAAATTCTAAAACCTTGGGTCCTTGTTTTGTGACCATAATCCCAGCATAGATAATTCCTTTATAAGGAATCCCTTCTTGTGCCATACCCGCCACTAAGGGACGCAATACTTCTACATCAATTTGTGACATTAAATGATCGGTGATAACTGGTGCCGGTGAATAAGCCCCCATACCGCCAGTGTTTGGTCCTTTGTCACCATCATAAATTCGCTTATGATCTTGAGACGTTTCGAGTGGAACAATTGATTTGCCATCAGTTAGAGCAAGAATGGAAGCTTCTTCACCGACTAAACACTCTTCAATGACAACTGTGTCTCCAGCAGAACCAAACTCTTTCTTTTCCATAATATCTTTAACTGCTGTGATAGCTTCCGCAGTGGTCTGACAAATCAAGACCCCCTTGCCTGCTGCTAAACCATCGGCTTTAACCACAATTGGCGCGCCCATTTCATTAATATAAGCAATGGCTTTAGCTGGATCGGTAAAAATACCGGTTTGCGCAGTAGGTATATCGTATTTAACCATAATGTTTTTGGCAAAAGCTTTACTACCTTCTAATTGTGCTGCAGCTTTGCTAGGACCAAAGGCTTTTAAGCCGGCCTTGTCAAATTCATCAACCACACCAAGGACTAGAGGAATTTCTGGGCCAACAACGGTTAGATCAATCTTCTTTTCTTGAGCAAAATTTAGGAGGCCGGCGATATCGTCAACTTTGATATTAACATTTTCCGCAAACTCTGCAGTCCCAGCGTTACCAGGCGCACAGTAGATTTTATCAACTTTAGGACTTTGGGAGATTTTCCAGACTAAGGCGTGCTCGCGACCGCCAGAGCCGATGACTAAGACTTTCATTTGTTAGCCTCCTTAATATCAACTAACGAGAGTTGAACGCTCTCAAACCCGTTCCATAAATTTGTTTCTAAACGATAAGCAATGTCGTACATATTATTATAATTGAGTTCAGCCGCTTTTTCACCTAGGCCAAAGCCAATGGAATCAAAACTATTGCCCTCTTTCGCAAACTTGGCCTTAAGATGCCTGCCATCAGCGCCAACAGCTCTCATGCTCTCAATTTTCATCCCCTTAGTCACAAAGATAGGAACTCTGTTTCCTTCTCCATAAGGGCCTAAAACGCTTAACTCTTTAGCTAGGCTCATAGTAATAACCTTAGCCTCAAGTTCAGCATCAATTAAAAGCCTGGCCTTCAAATCCTCGTCAGAAATTAATTCTGCAGCTTTTTCCTGTAAACGTTTTTTAAGTTCAGGGATTTTATCTACAGCCACTTCAAAACCAGCCGCTCCCTCATGCCCGCCAAAATCTAAAAACAAATCCCGGCAAGAATCCAGTAAAGCATAGATATTAACTCCACCAATTGAACGCGCAGAACCACGACCAACCCCATCGTTAATACCAATTAAAACCGCTGGGCAACCTAATTGATCAACTACCCGTGAAGCCACAATCCCAATCACCCCAGGGTGCCAACCCTCACCTTCCAGCACCACAACTTTAGCTCCTGCTGGTTGATCTTTTAATCTTTCAAAGACTTCCTCACGAATATCTTTGCCAATACCTTGCCGCCGCGTATTAATCTTATTAAGTTCAGCTGCTAAAGCTTGAACCTCATCAGCATCTTCGGACAAAAATAATTCAACTGATTTTGAAGCATGTTCAATCCGACCAGCTGCGTTAATCCGCGGGGCCAAACCAAAATAGATTTGATTTTCAGTGATTTGGTCCTTAAGCGAAGAAGCTTCCGCTAAGGCTTTAATTCCTAAACGCTTCCGCTCATTGATAAGCTTAAGCCCACCAACTGCGATAACCCTGTTTTCTTCATTTAATGGCACTACATCAGAAAAAGTACCCAAGGCTGCTAAATCCAGTAAGGAAGTTAAAAACTCAACATCTTTAAGCTTGGCAACTTTAAGTAAAGCCCAAGCAAACTTAAAAGCTACTCCAGAACCAGACAAATATTTTGAGGGCTGTTCATTGGGGATTAATTTTGGATTGACCAGCGCATAAGCATTAGGCAACTGCTGGGGAATATTATGATGATCAGTCACCACAACTTCCAGACCCAAACGGTTGGCTTCATCAACCTCTTTAACACTGGCAATGCCACAATCAACCGTGACGATTAACTTAACTCCAGAATCAGCAATTTTTTTAACGGCTTCAATTGATAAGCTATAGCCTTCTCCATAACGATCGGGTATATAGTAAGCAACTTCAATCCCCAAATGTCTGAGAGTTTGAACCAAAATCGTCGTACCAGTAACGCCGTCAACATCATAATCACCATAGATCAGAACTTTCTCGCCTTTTTCTTTAGCCAGTAGCACCCTTTCCGCAGCTTTAACAATATTGGGGATTTCAAAGGGGTTGCGTAAGTTTTTTAAAGTGGGTTTTAAGAAAACTTCTGCTTCTGGAAGGGTTTTGACACCACGATTAAGCAAAACTTGGGCAATGATGAGGGAAACAGAAAGGCTTTGAGAAAGTTTTTCAGCCAGCACAGGCACCGGCTTAACAAGCTGCCATATTTTATCCATTAGAACTATAGTACTTAAGAGCCCTTTCTATCCCCTGACGAAAACTTATCTTATGTTTAAAGCCTAAGCGATGCAATTTTGTTGGGTCACCAGCACGGGCAAAGACCCCTTCAGGTTTGTCGGAAGCACCTCGCACATCAGGAGAGAAACCATAAATCTCCGCGACAATCTTAACAAAATCAATAAAACTAGTGTATATACCTGTGGCAAGGTTAATTGCACCGCCATCATCAATCTTATCCATGGTTGCCAAAATTCCGGCAACACAATCTTCGATATGAATAAAGTCCCTCATCTGCTTGCCAGTGCCCCAAACTTGAATTACCGGAGCCGCCCTATTGGCCAGGACACGTTTACAAATGCTTGGGAAAGGATAATTGTCATCCTGATCTTCACCATAGCCGGAGAAAGGCCGATAAACAACTGACTTTAAACCATGTTTATCATAAGCAAGTTTGGCCAAATACTCACAGGTAAGCTTGGCCCAGCCATAACTCATATCAGGCATGCCAATATCGTCGGCAAAAGAGATCATTTCTTCTTTGAGCAGTTGATAACCTTTACAGCGCTGATATTTGATGGGATAAGCTGCACTCGAACTAAAACAAAGACTTTTTTTAGGCTTAGTGCGGACCGCCCACTGCCAATATTCCGCATCAATTGATAAATCATCAGCCACAGCTAAGGGGTTATCTTCAATCATCAACCGGCCGCCAACCATTGCTGCCAAGTGAAAACAATAATCGAAATCGTTATCCTTAATCCTGGTAAAATAATCACGGCAATCTTCATGATAGAAATGGAAATTTTTATAATCCCGGGGTTGAAACAAGGGCCACTTTTCTGGAAGTAACCCGCCGGTTAAAGGAACTATCTTGTCAACACAATGAACCTCATCCCCCAATTCAAGCAACCGCCCAATAACATGACGCCCCACAAAACCAGCGCCCCCGGTTACTAAAATCTTACGCATTAAAATGCCTCCTGTACAAAGCAAAGGCTTGTTTTGACCGTTCTGGTAAATAAGCCAACAGCGTCTCTGGATCATGGGAAATCGCCTTGAGTAGTTCAAAATTGTTTTCATAACCAATATACTCTTTTTTCATGTCCACAACAAGATCATGAATATTCCTTTGCTGATAAACCGAAGCTTTATTAAAAACTACTTTAGCCCCTCTAGCCTGGACATAGTAAGCGGCCCAAATATCATCCATACGACCAACATGAGGGAATAAAAAATAATCCTTAAGCAAACTTCCTTTAAGAAAAGTGTTCTGCGAGTTAAAAGGCGCAGGCTTATTGGCTGCCAAGGGAAAAAATCCCGGCTCAAAATTACATTCTGGAGCATAGATCATCCGGCACACCGCATCAATATCCGGATCTCCGTTCCAAAAATCAGCTTGAACATCACAAATTATTTTCTGTTTTTTTATACGACTATAGTCCCTTTTGGGCACAAGTTGCAACGGGTAGCCTCGATGCCAAAGATGTTTTTCGTTGGTTGCCCCAACCGGATCAAAAGCCGGCAAATCAGTATCGTAATAATTTACCTCAACTTCTTTTCCCAACAAAAGATCCTCACCCCAGCCTTCGTAAGGAATATTATCATCATCAATCACAGCCACAACATCCGCCTTCATATCGTGGGCCCAAAGCAAGCCAAAGCTGCGGCGTTGGATACATTTCCAGCCAATTGCATCAGAAAGCTTCTGATCGTACTTCTCTTGTTCGGCTGGTGATATATAAAGACCGTTTTTTAATTTGTAATCTTTGGGAGTCTTTAGGTCTCCAATCACCACAATGGTCCAATCCGACCTGGCATCAAAACGCTCAATTGCTTCGGTGGGCGGATTGATTGTTGTAGTTACAATTACTTTTTTCATTTGCTTTCCCCTTTTAAAATTTGCTTTCGAGAATATAACAATGTTTTTAAACCAATGCGAAAGTATTCGAAATTACGCATAAAGCTATTCTGGGTTCCCCCTTCTGCCCGGGCCTTCCATTCTGCCGGAATCTCTCTAACCTTCACCCCTAACTTAAGGGGCTTGACAATCGTTTCAAAAAGAAAGGGATGCCTGGTTTCTTCCCAGTTGATCGCTTGAACCAGCCTAGTTGGAAAGAGACGATAACCATAAGTCATATCTGTTAAATTTGTTCGATAAAGCAAGCAAAAAAACTTTTGAAAGATAAAGTTGAATACAAACTTTATCGGACTGTACCCTTCAAATCCCCCACCCATTATCCAGCGTGAGCCCGTAATAATCATAGCTGGGTTTTCTTTCGCTTCGAGGATGAAGTCCTTGACTTTGTCGGGCGGGGTTTCCAGATCGGAAGCCATCATTAAAACATGGCTGGCAGAGGCACGCAGAAACGAGTCACGCATTGCCCCTCCCAAAAATGGCCGGGTTTGCTCAAAAACTTTAACCTTCTCCCCATATTTCTCCCTAACCTTTTCACACACCTTCAAGCTTTCAGGCAGTGTCTTTTTGCAAATAACAATTAATAGCTCTAAAACGTCATCACTGCACCCTGACATGATAATGTCGACAGTTTTCTCAAGTGAGGTTGTTTCATTCACAACCGGCAAAATAATAGAAACCGCCTTAAACGGAATACTGAGTAGGTCTCGCATCAGCTTATCCTTTTCTACCATTAACTGACAATCACAGAAAAAATATGCCCCACAACTTTTAACCACAAAAAGAAAGCATCGATTTTACCCCCGAAATATTGTTGGAAGGTCAAATCTCCTGCTCGAGGGATCATGCCATAAGCCCACTGAAAATAAAAGAGTAAATTAAAAATTATCAGGAGAGAAAACAAGCCCAGCACCGAATAAAAAACTGTCTTATATTTCTTCAGCCAATTAAGCAAATTAGCTAATCCCCAGGCAAAGATGATTGAACAGCTTAAAAATCTTCTGCCGCCAAAGGCCCAACCACCATCCCAAGCCGCTGCCGCACTATTAACATAGAGCTCAAAAAGAAAAATCAGCAAAAAAGAGAGGAAGATCAAAAGTTGTTGTCTGTCTTTCCTATTAAAAATAAATAGTCCCAGCAAGGTAAAGAGAATGATCGGCGTATAGGTAATTAGTCCATGATTACTAGAAAACATGACAGGGATAACGTGCGGATTAGACCATTGCATAAATCCAGCTCTTTGCGGATTAGCAATAAAAGCCCCTTCCAGGATCTTCCAAGCCAACATTTGTGGGATAAAACAAACCACCATGACAAACCCCATTAGAAAAAGTCCCAATATTAAGCTAAGCGGGATTTTTTTATTTCGCCAGATAAGTACCAAAGACTCAAACAAAACCGGGAAAAAGATGAAAAAAACGTCCTGGGGACGAATTAGCATAACCAGACCACTCCACACCCCTAGAATAAGCCAGTCTTTATTGCTTTTATTCAACCAAGTCTTGTACCAAAAATAAATCAAACCTGAAACAGCAAAAACCGTGGGAATGTGGGACATTGTCGGTTCGTGAAACTCATAAAAAATCAGCGGGGAAGCATAAAAAAGAAAGAAAAAAGCCAAAAAACTAATAACTGGCGAGAAGAAAAACCTTAAAAAGAAATAGATAAACAAAAAACCGATCAAGCCATAGAACATTGACAGCATCACTATAAAAAAATCATAGACAAAGGAAACCCCATTGGTTGGCAAATTAGCCCCAAACAAATTCATCCCATGAGAAACCGCATGGCCAACAAAAAATGCCGGGGACCAAAGAATAGCCGGCCCAACTGACCAGGGATTAAAGGTTAAACCTGTAGGAGATTTTTCTTCTTCTCCCCACCTTTTCCAGCCAAAAAGGGTAAAATCATTTTTAAAATCCAAATCGTGATCAATTACAGTTGAACGCAAATAAGAATAATAGCCAATGCAATCAACCTCAGAGATAATAAAATATTGATAACCTAAGCGCGGCAAAACCTGTTTCATTTCATAAAAGTAAGAGCCAACATAGGGGACATTGATCATGGCTCTAAAAACCGGGGTCAAAGAACCAATAAAAACCAGAAGAACAATCAGGCTAACAGCCAAGCGATCATTAAATGGCCAGAAACGCTTGATGATTCCTTTAAACTCTTGCTTGGGTTCTTTTTTTTTATTTTGTTTCATTAGGAATAAGTTTTCTCAATAAAATTAAGATGATAAATAATACAATTAATACTGTTACCATTCAAGAGGTCAAAGAGACAGAGGTCAAAGAGCTAGCAGCAAGGTTTCAAATCAAGCTAAGTTATTCTTTTTTAATCAGCATTAACTTTTGGCCGTATTCCACCGGTTGCCCATCTTCAACCAAGATCTTTTCAATCTTTCCGCTGACCTCCGCCTCAATCTCATTAAACAATTTCATGGCCTCAATAATACAAACAACCTTAGCCGGATCAACTGAATCCCCCACTTTAACAAAGGACGGTGATCCAGGGGAAGGTGAACGGTAAAAAGTTCCTACCATCGGAGAAGTAATGGCAATTAACCCATCATCTTCATTAACTTGTGCTACTGGCGCAGAAGCTAGGGGTGCCGGAGCAGCTATTGTCATGGGCTGACTGGCCACAACCTTGCCATTTTCCGCCTTAACTTCATATTTGACCCCATTTTCTTCAACCGACAAACCAGTAATCTCTTCATCTTTGATAACTTTTATTAATTTTTTAAGCAAATCCCAATCAACCATGAGTCACCTCCTATACTCTACCACAATATTTACCGTCTCTGGTATCAACTTTTAAAAGATCACCTTCATTAACAAAAAAAGGGACTTGAACCACTAAACCTGTCTCCATAGTAGCAGGCTTGCCACCAGAAACAGTATCACCCTTAAAACCCGGAGAAGTTTCCGTAACTTTTAATTCCACAGCCGTTGGCAGATTAACATCCAAAACCTCATCATCATAAAAAGCAATCGTAGCAACAAAGCCCTCTCTTAAGTACTTAATGGCATCCTCAACCTTCTTAGCGGGGATAGCCACCTGTTCAAAAGTGGTTTGCTCCATAAAGTGGACGAAATCCTGGTCAGCATAAAGATACTGCATTTGTTTATAATCAATATGAGCGGCTTCAACCTTCTCCCCGGGCTTAAAGGTTTTTTCGATAATTGCCCCGGTGCGCATGTTTTTGAATTTAATCTTAATCCAGCTCTGCTGGGCAGCTCGCTGATGATGGTATTCTAAACAACGAAACAACTGTCCATCAAGAACAACTGTTAGACCTGGTTTTACCTCGTTAATTGAAACTGACATATTTTGGTAGTATATCAATCTTGACGGTCTATTTCAAGTCAGGTAGAATGACTTGATGATTTTTTTAGTCTTATTATCCGCCTATTTGCTCGGTTCAATCCCCTTTGGTTTAATCATTGGCAGGTTGTGGAAGATTGATGTTAGGCAGCACGGTTCAGGCAATATCGGGGCTACCAATGTTTTTCGCATCCTGGGCCCTGTTCCAGGAGTGATTGTCTTTGTCCTGGACATGTTAAAAGGTTACGTTAGTATCTTGCTGGCTAGCCAGCTAATCGGCGACCCCTGGTTAATCATTGCAACAGGATTAATTGTTATTTTGGGCCATATGTTTCCCCTCTTCTTAAAATTTAAAGGCGGTCGCGGGGTTGCCACTGGAGTCGGAGTTTTATTAGGATTATCTCCTCTGACTTTTTTAATTGCCATGTCTACTTTTGTTTTAGTACTATTCGTAACCCGTTATGTTTCATTAAGTTCAATGCTGGCCACAATTGTAGCTGCAATCATTTTTTTTATTACCAAGAAACCACTACCCTACCTTACCATTGTAGTGGTTGGAACACTATTAATTATTTGGAAACACCGGCCCAATATCCACCGCTTACTTAATAAAACAGAACCAAAGATTGGAGTAAAAAAATGAGTAAAATCGCAGTTATTGGTGCTGGCGCCTGGGGAACGACCATCTCACTCTTACTAGCCCAAAACAATCATCAAGTCACCTTGTGGGTCTTTGAAAAAGAGTTAGTTAAAGAAATGCAAACGAGCAGAGAAAACGAGAAATTTCTACCAGGTTTTCAGTTGCCAGAAAATATTGAGGTCGCCAGTGAGCCTGAACAATTAGAATCTGCCCAAATCTTCTTTTTTGTCGTACCGACTCAATTCTTACGTTCAACCGCTAAACAATTTAAACAGATTATTCCTCCCGAAGCAATTGTTGTTTGTGCTAGTAAAGGGATTGAAAACAAAACTTCTCGATTGCCTTTAGACATTTTAGCCGAGGAACTTGGCAACACCAATTTAGTTATTCTTTCTGGCCCAAATTTATCGGCAGAAATTGCTAAGGGTCTGCCGGCTGCAGCTGTCGCTGCCTCAGTAGACGAGAAAAACGCCAAAACAGTTCAGGAAACTTTAATGCTAGAGCGCTTTAGGGTTTACACCAACACAGATCCTTTGGGAGTCCAAATAGCTGCCAGTTTAAAAAACATTATGGCAATTGCAGCCGGAATTATCGACGAACTAGACTTGGGCAATAATGCTAAAGCCGGGTTATTAATTCGTGGCATGGCAGAAATTACTCGCCTGGGACTGGCCATGGGTGCTAAAGCCGAAACCTTTGCCGGCCTTTCCGGTATGGGTGATTTAATCACCACCTGTTCCAGCAAACTCTCCAGAAACCACTATGTTGGCGAACAAATTGCCCTGGGTAAAAAATTAACAGAAATCGTTCAATCAACAAATCACATCGCTGAAGGTGTTACAACTACAAAAGCTGCCCTTGAGTTAGCAAAGAAATATAAAGTTACTTTGCCAATTACTGAAAAAGTTTATCAGGTCCTCTACGAAGATAAAGATCCTTTTCAAGCCATTAATGAGTTGATGACCAGAACCGCTAAGAGCGAGTAGCTAAAAACTCAGCTTAACCTCATAATACTGCGATTCTTCTACCAGGCCGGTAGTTGGATTGTAAGCCTTCTTATAGTGCGTCACCAAAGTAGTATAAGGATTAACCTTATAATAAACCACCCCACCCACTACTGCCCCATCCTGCAAATTTAAAGAGCGAAAATCAACAAAGTTTGGCTGCTCATAATATCCCGTCACACTGACTTGTTCGGAAAGTTTTGCAAAAACTTTACCGGACAAAGTTGCCTCTGTCTCATTATATTTTTCGTAGCCAATAGAAAAAGAAGCTAGATCTAAAAAGCTCAAGCCATATTGAGCTAAATAGCCGTTTTTATCATTTGTTGCTTCGGCCGAAGCCAAATTAACCGGATTAATTTCATAATCAACCCCAAAATAACCCGGAGCAAAACCCCTGTTCATCAGACGGTAAGCAACCAGAAAGGACGATTTAAACACGCTCAAATCAGCTGACCACTTTACCCCAGTGCCAAAACCATCGCCATGATCCACTAAACGAGCAACTTCAGCAAAGCCAACAAAATTCAAAGGTAAAGGAACGGTTACATCAACACCAATACCTGTTACTTTCTGAATCGTGGTCGCTCCTACCGGGGTAACCCCATCAATATCTGTTATAACTGTCTGACCAAGCGTTAACGATGGATTAACTCTCTCTTCTAAACGCAAGGCATAGACACCGGTTCTCGTGACAATAGACCTGACAACATACTGATCAAAATCAACATAACCTTGAAAAGCTTGTTGAGTATTGTTAGCCAGAAGCGGCCCAAAGTTCGCCGTGGAATAATTATCTAATAATAAACCATGCCCCCAAGTGACATTATAAAGAATGCCATAGCGCAAACCGATCTGGCCATCATCATACTCAACATAACGCAAAACAACATTTTCATAACCAAACGGTCTCTGCTCTCCCATCGGCATATTAACATCTAGCCCCAAACCAAAATAACCCAATTTAAACTCTGGATGCCAGGCTAAATTACCAACTACTTCTGAGCCGACCTTGAGATAACCAATGCTCATCCCTCCCAATTGTGACTGGAGCTGTTGAGTTCCACCTCCGGGACCAGGGATATAGGAGAAGTCAAAGGCCTGGGCTGATCTAACCCCTAAGCTCAAAGCTACAAGGGAAAAAATCAAAAAAAATTTCAAGCTCAAAATCCCAAAACCCAAGCATCTTGATCTTTATTCTTTGATCTTGTTTTGTTCTTTGATCTTTGCTCTTTGATCTTCATATCTACTTCCCCCTAGTGTTTAAAATGCCTCCGCCCCGTAAACACCATAGCCAGGCCGGCCTCATTAGCCTTATCAATGGACTCTTGGTCTC
The DNA here is from genome assembly GCA_001771545.1 of candidate division WOR-1 bacterium RIFOXYB2_FULL_42_35. Taxonomy (GTDB): domain Bacteria; phylum Margulisbacteria; class WOR-1; order O2-12-FULL-45-9; family O2-12-FULL-45-9; genus XYD2-FULL-41-8. The sequence continues at coordinate 73,171 of MEUC01000011.1, forward strand.
TTTTTGAGCCACCTGGCTGAATAATGGCCGAGATGCCATGTTTAGCCGCCAACTCTACAACATCGGCAAAAGGGAAAAAAGCATCTGAGGCTAAAACTGCACCCTTAATATCTGTCCGTGATCTTTGGACTGCCAGGCCAGCCGCTTCTATTCTGCTCATTTGACCGGCTCCGATACCCATGGCTACCCCATTTTTAACAAAAACAATGGTGTTTGATTTAACATGCTTGGCCACACCCCAGGCAAAAAATAAATCTTCCATTTCTGCCAAGCTAGGTTGTTTATTGGTAACAACTTTTATCTCATTAATCGCCAGCTGAGCAACATCCGGTTGTTGAACCAACATTCCACCACTAACTCGTTTATAATCCAGCCCCTTAAAAGATTTGCCCATTGACTGCTCACCCATTTCGATAAGACGAATATTTTTCTTCTGTTTTAAAACTTCTAAGGCCGCAGGAGTATAGGCCGGGGCAATAACCACTTCTATAAATAAAGAGTGCATTTCCTTAGCAGTCTCTTCGTCAATCCGACGGTTGGAAGCAACAATCCCGCCAAAAGCAGAAACCGGGTCACAGGCTAAAGCTTTCTTGTATGCAGACAAAACCGTTTTTCCTCTAGCTACACCACAAGGATTAGTATGCTTTATGATAGCCACAGTGGTATCCGCGAAATAATTAGCACACTGCCAGGCCGCTTCCATATCAACAATATTATTGAAAGAAAGCTCTTTGCCGTGTAACTGTTTCGCATTAGCTACCTTGGGACCCAAGTCCCTATTACCATTGCCTATTTCCCGATAAAAGGCCGCTTTCTGGTGAGGATTTTCTCCATAACGTAAATCTTGCACCTTTTCCAACAGAAGCTCTGTTTCTTTGGGGAATTCATCACTGGCAACCATTTGCGAAGCCAGATAGCGAACGATAATTGAATCGTAATATTTAGTATGTTGGAAAGCCTTGAGTGACAACTTTTCTTTAGTCGCCAAACTTAATTTACAGTCAGCAGTTTTCAACTCTTCGACAACCCCTTTGTAGTCATCAGGGTCAACGACAATAGCAACACTCATATAATTCTTAGCGGAAGCCCGTACCATTGTTGGCCCGCCAATATCAATATTTTCAATGGCTTCTTGGTGAGTGAATTTTTGCTTACTAGTCACCTGTTCAAAGGGATAAAGATTACAAACCACTATTTGAAAAGGATTGATACCAAACTTGCTTAATTCTTTTAAATGTTGGGGATTACTCTGATCAGCTAAAATTCCTCCATGAATAACAGGATGCAAAGTTTTAACTCGACCATCCAACATATGAGGGTATTTTGTTAGCTTGGAAACCTCTGTAACCCTGACCCCTGCTTTGCGCAAAAACTTGGCTGTTCCCCCGGAAGAAATCAGCTCAAAACCTAATTCCCTCAGCTCTTTGGCAAACTTGTCCAGTCCTTTTTTATTAGAGACAGAAAGCAGCGCATACCGTTTCTGCTTCTCTGTTTTCAACTTTTGATCCTTTTTTGATCTTGGATCTTGGATCTTTGATCTTGTTTTGCTCTTTGCTCTTTTACCTTTGATCTTTCTTCCCTTTGCCTTCGCCTTTTTCATAAACCACCTTTCCCCTTTCTAGTTTTAATTTCCCCCTCCACAAACAATTTAATTGCTTCGGGATAAGCTTTGTGTTCTTGCTCAAGAATTCGTGCTGATAATGTTTCTTCAGTATCTCCGTCCAGAACCGGAACTTGTTTCTGTAAAATAATCGGCCCAGTGTCACAACCCTCATCAACGAAATGAACAGTAACACCAGAAACCTTGGCCCCAGCATCCAGTGCCTGCTTTTGAGCATGAAGACCAGGGAACTTAGGTAAAAGAGATGGATGGATGTTAATCATCTTGCCCTGATAATCTTTAAGTAAAACCTCTCCAACTATCTTCATATAACCAGCTAAACAGACCAGTTCAACGTTGTGTTGTTTGAGAACTTTAACAAGTTCTGATTCATAGGCACTTTTATCAACAAACTTTTTCGGTTCAAAAACAGCCGTGGTGATATTATGCTTCTTTGCCCGTTCTAAACCATAAGCATCGGGCTTATTGGAGATTACAACCGCGACTTCGGCGGGAATTTCTCCAGCTTCCGCAGCATCAATGATAGCCTGCAAGTTGGACCCACGACCAGAGATTAAAACACCGATGTTGATCATTTTCAAATCCTAATTTCTAAGCACCAAATTCTAAACAAATCCAAAATCCTAAATCTTATTTATTTAAACATTCTAATTTGGAACATTTACTATTGTTTAGGATTTAGATATTACTATTTATAATTTCAGATTATTATTACTTCCCCCTTCCCCTTCCCCACCTCCCCAATCACATAAGCCTTTTCCTTTTGCTGCTTTAAAGACTTCATGACCTTATCAACATCTTTGGCCGCTACAACAATAACCATACCAATCCCCATGTTAAAGGTCTTATACATCTCATTATGATCAACCTTGCCCAAGCGTTGGATCATTTTAAAGATCGGTGGGACAGTCCAGGAATAAAGGTCAATTACTGCCTGCCTCTTGCGAGGAATAACCCTGGCAACATTCTCTGGTAATCCACCACCAGTAATGTGAGCAATCCCCTTAATATCAAAACGTTTAATCAAGTTAAGAATCGTCGGCACATATATTTTGGTTGGGGTTAATAGTTCTGAGCCAAGACTCTTACCAAAATCATCATCATAATCGTGAGGATTAAAACGATGCTGCTCAAAAAGAACCTTCCGCGCCAAAGTGTAGCCATTACTATGCAGACCTGAAGAAGTAATGCCAATCAGGCGATCCCCAATTTTTATTTTGGAGCCATTGATGACTTTTTTCTTATCAACCAAACCAACACAAAAGCCGGCTAAATCATATTCCCCTTCCTGATACATATCGGAAAGTTCGGCAGTTTCTCCTCCCAACAACTCACACCCGGCCATTTTACAACCCTTGGCTACCCCTTTAATAATTTTTTCAACCAAAGGCGGGCGCACCCGTTGACAGCCAATATAATCAAGGAAAAATATCGGCTTGGCACCGGCAGCTATCACATCATTAACATTCATCGCCACCAGATCAATTCCCACAGTCGTATGGCTATTCATCATAAAGGCAACTTTTAATTTGGTACCCACACCATCGGCAGCCCCAACCAAAAAATCTTTACCCAGAGGATAGAAACCACCAAAGAAACCAATTTTTTTAGCAAACTTTCTGATGCGACGAACTACTTCTCCTCCAGCCGCTACATCAACCCCAGCCTGCCTATATGTTATCATCTTATTTTCTCCTTCAGATTTTTTTCCCAGTCAACCCCAAACTCTAGCGAGAAGGAGTCGCAGGCTTATCTTAAACTTATCGTGCGGATTCCTTGGTTGATGTTCCGTAATAAACATCACCACCACGTAAAACCACAAAGAAACGACATTCTTTATTAGTACAAGCCCAAGCCTTATAACGGATAGGAACAGAATTATTTGAGAAATCAGACAAAGGGATTAGTTGCCCCTTTTCACAGCTTTGACACCGTGGATATTCAGATTTTTCTGACACTAAAATTCACCCCCAATTTATTTAAACAATAATTTTAGACTTTGCAATTTTTCCGGTATTTTAACAGGATAGTCGCCATTCAAACAAGCCATACATAAGTTTTTATTAGGCAGGCTAATGGCCCTAACCAGGCTCTTTAAACTTAAATAACCCAACGAATCTGCTTCTAAATACTTGCGAATCCCCTCAATAGATAAATTAGCCGCAATCAGTTCTGCTCGAGTAGCGGTATCAATCCCGTAAAAACACGGATTCAAATTAGGCGGAGAAGAAATTCTCATGTGAACTTCCCTAGCCCCTGCTTCTCTGATTAAACGGATAATTTGACGGGAAGTTGTACCCCGAACAATTGAATCATCAATCACCACAACCTTTTTTCCCCGAACAGCATCACGGATAGGATTGAGTTTAACTCTCACTCCCATTTCTCTAATCTCTTGATTAGGCTGAATAAAGGTTCGACCGATATAACGGTTTTTTATCAAACCCTCTCCATAAGGAATTTTTGATTCCGCAGAGTAACCAATCGCAGCAGGGATCCCCGATTCCGGCACGGGAATAATCATATCAGCTTCTATTGGGTGCTCTTTGGCCAAATACTTGCCCATGTCAAAACGCGCTTCATATAAATTACGGCCGTTAATTACACTGTCCGGCCTGGCAAAATAAATAAATTCAAAAACACATAAAGCTTCACGCTCACCCATTTTCCAAGTTCTAGAATGTAACCCCTCTTGGTCAATTATCACCATTTCTCCATTAGCCACATCACGAACAAATTGAGCGCCAAGAATATCCAAAGCACAGGTTTCCGAAGAAACAACAAAACCGGTTTCCATCTTACCAATACTTAACGGCCTAATCCCGTTGGGATCCCGAACCGCAATTAAATTATCTTTAGACAAAATAACGACAGAGTAACCGCCACGACAATGTTTAAAAGCATCGGTTATCGCCGCTTCCAAATTATCTTTTTTAGAGACCGCAATCATCTGCGCCATGACTTCAGAGTCGGTTGTTCCGGAAAACTTTACCCCTTTACGCTTCAATTCCGATCTAAGCTCCTGAGCATTAATTAAGTTGCCATTATGAGCCAAAGCAATGGTTCCGTAAGGAGTTTCTACCACAATAGGCTGGGCATTCGCGACAATTGAAGAACCGGTAGTAGAATACCTAACATGACCAAGACCAATTTTACCGCTCAGTTCTCGCAGAATATCTTCGTTGAAGACCTGGTTAACCAAGCCCATGGCTTTATACAGCTTTATTTGTTGACCGTCAGAAATGGCAATTCCGGCTGATTCTTGACCGCGATGCTGCAAAGCAAAAAGACCATAATAAATAGATTTGGCTGGGCTATCTTCGGCAAAGTTAAAAATCCCAAAAACACCACAATGATCTTTTATTTCTGACACTTTCTAATCCTCTCTTATCCAAATAACAAGTTGTCGACCCTTAGCTACAAACGTTTTGTCTTAACCATTCCCCTACTTTCCCAATCTCCACAAGATTAATTTCACCGGTTTTTCTCAACTTAATTTCAACCTGCCCATCTTTGAGGGCTTTGCCAACAATTATTTTAATTGGGATACCGATCAAGTCTATATCCTTAAGCTTAACACCGACTCTAAAGTCTCGATCATCAAGCAAGACATCAAGTCCTATTTGTAATCCGTCTTGATAAATCTTTTCTGCCGCTTCCAACTGCTCCTTAATTCCAACATTAACGGGAATAATTGCCACTTGATACGGAGCCAACGGCATTGGCCAGATAATACCATCCTCATCATGGTTTTGTTCAATGGCTGCTTGGGCAGTTCTCCCAACTCCGATACCATAGCAACCCATAATCATGGTCTTTTCTTTATTGCCTTCATCCAGATAAACACACTTCATCTTTTCTGAATACTTAGTCCCTAATTTAAAGATATGGCCAACTTCTATACCACGTTGGACAGAGTATTTAGCCTGACCGCATTTTGGACAAGCATCTGAAGACAAAGCAAAACGAAGATCACCAAGCAACTCTGCTTGATAGTCTCGCCCATAAACAACATTGGTAAGATGATAGTCTTCTTTATTCGCCCCAGTTATTCCTTGTTCAATTAAAGGAATAGCTGTATCTGCAACAATCTTAACCCCTTTCAACCCAACCGGCCCGGCAAAACCAACCGGGGCTTTAGTAACGCCTTCAATCACTTTATCAGCGGCTAGCTTTAAATCCTCAACCCCAAGCATTTTTTTTAATTTAGCTTCATTCAAAGCATGATCTCCCCGAACCAAAGCAATAACTGGCCCATTTTCTGTTTCATAAACCAGTGTTTTGATCATCTTTTCAGGTGACTCTTTCAAAAACGCTGTGACTTCTTCAATTGTTTTCTGTCCAGGAGTGTTGACTTCCTTAACCTTATCCTTACCTTTTTCATCTCCGCCTTTGCCTATGCCTTCGACTATTTTTTCCCCACCCACCCCCGCAGACTCCCTACTCGCAGCGTAATCGCATTTTTCACAGTAAAAAATCTCTTCTTCGCCAGAGTCTGCTAGCACCATAAACTCTTGAGAGTATCCGCCACCAATTGCTCCGGAATCCGCTTGAACAACTCGGTATTTTAAGCCAAGACGTTCAAAGATGCGGCAATAGGTTTCATACATATTCTTATATTCTTTATCTAAGTCCTTTTTGCTGGTGTGGAAGGAATAGGCATCTTTCATAATAAATTCACGTCCACGCATCAAACCAAAGCGCGGCCTGATTTCATCACGGAATTTGGTCTGGATCTGGTATAAGTTAATCGGCAATTGTTTATAAGAATTAATAGAACGGCGAACTAATTCTGTAATCGCTTCTTCATGGGTTGGACCCAAGCAAAAATCGCGCTCATGACGGTCTTGGATGCGAAAGAGTTCTTTACCATAGACATTCCAGCGACCGGTTTCCTGCCAGAGTTCTGAAGGCAATAATGCTGGCATTAAGACTTCTTGAGCGCCAGATCGGTTCATTTCTTCGCGGATAACTTGAGAGACTTTTTGCAGCACTTTGAAGCCAAGCGGCAAATAGGTGTAGATTCCTGCTGCTAGTTTGCGGATATAACCAGCTCGAAGTAACAATTTGTGGGATACAACCTCGGCCTCTTTGGGATCTTCCCGCAGTGTAGGCGCGAGCAACTGGGACATTTTCACAGTTTTCTTCTTCCTCCCCTACCCAATTAACAGGGGCATTATATCAGAAGTAAAGTGAAATTTCTACTCGTTTGTATCGCTATACATATTAAGAAGGAACACTTTTTATGAGACCAAAGATACTGTAGCAACAAATACCAGCTCAGGAGACAAAGGTCTCTTGGATAAAATGATGGCTGCTGGCGCAAATTACCTGCTCCCAGTTAAGAACCAGCTTGGTGGGCTGTTTTCTCTTTTAATAAATACTCCAACAAAATCTCTTGACAAAACTTTCTACTCATATCATTATATGTAAGCAAACAAAATATGAAAAATTTAGTTCCTAATAAAATATTTTTAACTAAAGGTGTTGGCCGGCACAAAGAGAAGCTAGCTAGCTTTGAGATGGCACTAAGAGATGCCGGTATCCACGCAGTTAACTACGTTCACGTTTCCAGCATTTTTCCCCCGGGCTGTAAATTAATCTCCAAAGAACAAGGCTTAAAATTTATTAAACCTGGTGAAATCACTTTTATCGTCATGGCCAAAAACCAGACCGACGAATCTCATCGCTTAATCTCTTCTTCTGTTGGACTCGCCCTCCCGGCTGATTCAACCACCTACGGATATTTAAGTGAACATCATGCTTCGGGAATAACAGACGAAGAATGTGGTGACTACGCCGAAGACATTGCCGCTCAAATGCTGGCCACAACCCTGGGCATTCCTTTTGAAGGAGCCACCAGCTGGGACGAACGTCAAGAGCTGTGGAAACTTTCAGACAAGATTGTGCGCACCTCACACATCACTCAAAGCGCTATTGGACAGCGAGAGGTCTGGACAACTGTGGTTGCTGCTGCAGTACTATTAATTGAACTGGAAGAAGATGACCACAACAATGGCAACAAAGCCGCAGAACATAACAAACAGCATACAGACAGCGAAAAACCACACAAGTAAACTACTGAACTACTGTACTACTTTCTCTTCGCAACAAAGAATTTTTAGAAACCTTCTCTAAGTTAGTCTGCACAAACACATGATACTGATTGTGGGCTTCGGTGATTTCCTGACCGCCCAACTGTCGGACTGCCTGACTACCGGACCTCCTGACAAACTCAACCTTAAAGCTTTTAATTTCCTTTACAGCAGGATCAATTATTTCTAGCTCATCACCCACAGCAAAATAGTTACGGGCTTTGATTTCAAGTTCTTTTGTTTCTAAATTATGATTTTCGACAACCCCCACAAAAGTATAGTTACGAACTGTGGCATCTTCCCCCTGATTTTCTCTGTCAACATCCCCCAAATAAAAACCAGTGCAATAGTGACGGTGCGAAACATTTCCTAACTCCCGTTTCCCGGACTCCACTTCCCGCTTTCCCTCAATCACTTCCCGATAAATTTTGGTTACTAAAGCAACGTAGTAAACTGATTTCATCCGGCCTTCAATTTTAAAAGAATCCACCCCAGCCTCAATTAATTCGGGAAGATGTTCTATCATACAAAGGTCTTTAGAATTCATTACATAAGTGCCACGTTGATCTTCTTCAATAGAAAACTCTTCGTCAGGTCGCTGCATCTCTTTCATTTGATACTGCCAGCGGCAAGGATGGGAACATTCCCCCCGATTAGCACTACGATCGGTCATAAATTTAGATAATAAACAGCGGCCAGAATAAGACATACACATGGCTCCGTGAACAAAAAGTTCAATTTCCATCTTAGGCACAGCTTGCTTAATCTTTTTAACCTGGATCAAACTTAATTCTCGCCCTAAAACAACTCTTTTAACTCCCTGCCCTTGCCAAAACCTGACCGCTTCAGCGTTTAACGTATTGGCTTGAGTGCTTAAGTGGATTTTTAACTTGGGATATTTTTTATGGACAAGGGCCAGCAATCCTGGATCAGAGATAATTACAGCATCAATACCGAGAGGGACAGCTTGTTCTAAATAGTCCATCATGCCGGTAAAGTCTTCATCAAATGCAAAGATATTCATAGCCAAATAGACTTTAACTTTGTGTCGCTGGGCAAATTCAATGCCCTGTTTAAGCTCCACCAGATCAAAAGAGGTTTGCGGCGCCCGCAAAGAAAACTCCCCTGCCCCCACATAAACCGCGTCCGCCCCAAAACTCACTGCAGCCTGGAGTTTTTCCAGGTTGCCGGCTGGGGATAGTAGTTCGGGTTTATGTCTCATAGTAAACCTCTTAATGTTAATAATTCCATCTCGAAGCTCCTAAATGAACCGTGCTCGCGAATTTCCCGCACACGGCTCTGC
>MEUC01000012.1 GCA_001771545.1 candidate division WOR-1 bacterium RIFOXYB2_FULL_42_35
AAAGCACTTGGAGTTCTGTTCTATCCTGCTGGTTAGGCTTTGGATAGGTCGGATTTTAACCGACTGTAGACGCCGAGCTTTTCTTGGCGCACTCATGCGCATCAGTATATCATTTTGTGCTATAATGCTCAATCATATGACGCTAAAAATAAGTATTTCCGGTGTGCGTGGTTTTGTTCCGGAAAGTTTAACCCCGGAGATCTGTCTTGATTTTGCCAAGGCCTTCGGCACCTACCTGATTGAAAATGATCACGGCGTCAAAATCAAAACTGTGGTGGTCGGGACTGATCCCCGCGCTTCTTCTGAATTCATCAAGGGAATTATTTTTTCCGGACTGCTTTCAACCGGTTGTGAAGTAATTGATCTGGGGATCTGCCCAACTCCAACGGTTGGCATTATGACTCGTGTCTTAAAAGCTGACGGCGGCATAATTATTACTGCTTCCCATAATCCCCTGCCCTGGAATGGCTTAAAATTTGTTCGTGAGGACGGGATCTTTTTAAACGAAAAACAAGCCAATAAGTTTCTTAAAATCTACGAAACAAAAAAATTTCACAAAGATGGCCCCAGATCTGTAACCCCTGATTCTTCTGCCCTGGATATTCACATTAATAAAGTGCTCGGCCTGGTTAATGTCGGCAGTATTAAACGCAGGAAACTTACCGTGGCTTTGGACTGTTGTAACGGGGCGGGCTCTGTCTTCTGCGTAAAACTACTGCAAAAGCTGGGTTGTAAAGTTGAGCCCATCAACTGTGATCTTTCCCAACCCTTCCCTCATGACCCTGAACCAATCGCTAAAAACTTAGTTCAATTATCCAACCTGGTTAAACAAAAAAAAGCTGACATCGGCTTTGCTCTTGATTCGGATGCGGACCGCCTGGCCATTATTTCCGAACAGGGGCTACCCATTGGCGAGGAAATGACCCTTACCCTGGCAACTAAATTTGTTTTGAGTAAAAGCAAACATCAAGATAAAAAGAAAAAAATTGTTATCACCAATTTATCAACCACCAATACCCTGACCGATATCGTGCAACAATACAAGGGGACAATTATTCGCACTAAGATTGGGGAAGTACATGTTGCCGAAGAACTTAAAAACCTTAAAGGCTTAATTGGCGGGGAAGGCAATGGCGGGGTAATTTACCCCCCCAGCGGTTTTAATCGTGATGCCCTGGTTGCCATGGCAATAATCTTAAACTTTCTCGCTGCAGCCAAAAAAACAGTTTCCCGGCTGGTTGCAGAAATTCCTAGCTACCACATGATCAAAGAAAAAGTTAAATGCCAGAATCAACTCAAGGCCGAAACCTCTCTAGCCAAAGTTAAAGAAGCCTTTAAGGGCAAAGATTTGGTCTTAACAGAAGGGATTAAAGTAATCCTGCCCTCAGGCTGGGTTCATGTCAGAGCCTCTAATACCGAACCGGTTATTCGCATTATTGCCGAGGCTAAAGAAAAAAGCGAAGCAAAAAACTTAATCCATCAAGTGCTCAAGGCGCTCAAGTAGAGTGGTTTTGGGAATATCAAGAAAGCTAGCCACCGCCGTTTGATCTTGGTTTAACTTCGCCAATAAAAGCTCATAAAGCCCTTTTTCAAACTGCTGTTTTGCCGGGGCAAGGCTTAATCCCCTGCGCAAGCTTTTTTTTGTGACAACCTTGACCAGGGCATTAAAATCAAAAGGAAAATCTTTTTTCTGCAAAACATTAGCAGAAGCCGCCAAAACTGCCGCCTGCACTAAACTTTCTAATTCCTGGTAGTTGCCAGGATAATCATAGGCCAGCAAAAACTTCAAGGCATCGGCAGCTATGGCATCAACCACTTTGTTATATTGAGCAGACGCCCCCTTTAAATACAAATCAAGCAGACAAGGCAGATCTTCTTTCCTCTCCCTTAATGGTGGAATTTTAATAACACAACAGTCTTTTAGGTCTATCTTCTGCAGCAGCCTTTCATCATTAATTCCAATTACGACTTGAATACTCTTGTCAATTTTTGGTCTACGCTGTTTAATGAAACCAATAATTGTTTTAATAAAATGGGCATCAAGAGCTTCAATGTTTTCCAGATAAAGGGTGCCGCAACGGCTTTCGTCCGCTTGTATAGAGTTGGCACCGGGCAAACTCATCATTTCCGTCAAGCTTGACCAGAAATAAGCTTCCAGATCTTCTTTTGCAAAGTCCTTAAGGTCAAGGCTCATTAGTTGTCTTTTTTTTCTGGCTGAATTCAAATGGACAAAATCTACCAGTCCAATTTTTGGAACTCCAACCTCCGCTAAAAGAATGATGTCTTTATTGCTTTTAATGGCCTCCAAGAGGCGGGGAAACAGCTTGGTTAACTCTGAGCTTTCCCCTTGCAGAAAGTCGAGCTCTTTGGGCCAACACAGCTTACCCTCCTCCCCAGAAATATTCTGTTCAACAACCTTCTTTAATTCCTCTGTATTAAGCGGCTTGCGTAAAAAAGCTGCTACCCCAGCCTTACTGGCTAAAACAGCCAAGGGAATATTGTTAGAGGCAGAAAACATGACTGTCTTGACTGAGGTTTTGAGATCACTAAAAATTTGCAGGCCGTCCCTTGGTTTGAGGTCAAAATCTATCAGGATAAGCTGAGGAGTTTTATTGTTTAAAAAGTCGACAGCCTCAACTTCACCACCAACAACCGTTAAATTGTAATCAGCTGCCAGCGCTCCAGTTACTGTCGCAACTGCCTTGGGATCAGACTCAATAAGTAATATCGTTTTCTTTGCCATAATTGAATTATAACAAGCCTTGACTGACCGGTAAAGTAACCACAAAGGTTGTACCCTGCCCAACCTTACTTTGCACGTCAATATAACCCTTATGCCCATCGACAATACTATGGGTAATTGTTAAACCAAGTCCCGTCCCCCCATATTTGGTCGTAAAAAACGGATCAAAAAGTTTTTTCAAAGTATCTTCCGCAATGCCGGGACCATTATCAGCAATTTCTATTTTTACATTTTGCAGAATGTCTTCAACCATTTTCCCGGGATAAGTTTTAACCTTTATCTCCCCGCCATTTTGCATGGCTTGGATCGCATTAAGAATCAAATTAGAGAACACCTGCGAAATCTGGCCGTTATCAACTTCAATTTCAGGCAGTTCCGAATATTCATCACTAATCTTGATCTCGGCAGGCTCAGCTTGATTTCTTAGATATTCGACTGTTTCCTTTAAAACACTATTAATGTCCACCTTTTCAAAAACCAAAGCAGAAGCCCTGGTAAAACCGAGCAAACTTTCAACAATGCGATCAATCCTGTTGATTTCCCTGGGAAATATTTCTCCCAGCTTTTTGCGGTATTCAGGATCATCAAATTTAATTGGTAAAAGCTGGGCCAAAACCTTCATTGACGATAAGGGATTCTTAATCTCATGGGCCATGCCAGCTGCCATAGTAGCCAGAGCCGCCAGTTTATCAGCTCGTCTAACCTTCCCTTCCAACTCTTTTACCTCAGATAGATCCTGAATAGTAAGCAGCACGCCTATCTTTTTTCCCTGACGATCACAAAGAGCCGTAGAAGAAAAAGAGACCGGTACAATTCCTCGTTCAGGAGAAGCAATACTGGCTTCAAAGTTAACGTAACACTTATTGTCTTGAAGGGTATTTTCAATAACATTAACAATCACCCCTCGCTTACCCCAAATATCCTCACAATTTTTCCCTAAAACTTCGGCAACTTTACGGCCGGTTATTTTTTCCGCCATATTATTAAAGGTCACCACTCGACCCTTAAAATCAGCGGTCAGAACCCCACTGACCATTGATTCTAAGACTTCTTCGTTGTAATTCTTCATGCCAACCACTTCGTCATAAAGTCGAGCATTCTCAAGCACCACAGCCGTCTGGCTGGCTAAGGTATTTAAAAGGCCTAAATCTTCCGTCGTAAAAACATCGCCGGAAAGTTTATTGCCCAGCGCAATAATACCGATCAATCTGTCTTTGGCCATGATTGGCACCCAAACAGAGATGCCCAATCTTTCCATCTCATTGAAGACTTCCTTTAAACTTTGACTGCGTAGCTTCCCTGCCTTACCCAAACTTTCTTGGCGGTAGACCTCGTCTTCTATTTCGTCTTTAACCAAAATATCCCTGGCAGCACAAAGCCAGGAAACAATTGGGCTGGTTATATCTATCTCAATCCTTTTATAGCGCGATAAGAGCAGCGGCACAGAACGAAAATGTTCATTATCGCGATCAAGCAGCAAAAAGGAAATTTCTGAAACCTTCATTGTATCTATAAAGGTGGAAGCAATTAGATGGGTTAGTTCTTCCAGCTTAATAACCGAAGCGATTTTTTGGCTAATTTCCTGCAGGGTTTTTTGGTAATCGTAGCGCTCACGAAAAAAGACCCGGTCAGTCAACCCTTGAAAAGATTTAATCAGCGGCTGGTACATCACGGCAATAAACAGAGCCGCCAAAGCAGTAATAATCAGAGAGGTGTAGCCTAAAATCCGCCTAAAAAATGTTTCTGAAACAATTACCGCTAAGGCATAAAAGGCCATTGTCAAAACTGTTGAAATAGCATAAACAGTACTGCGCTGCAAAACAAATTCGATGCTCATTAGACGATGTTTAAGGATGGCATAAGTAGTAAAACAAATAAGGAAAACTGTCGAGTAAGGGCCAAAGATCCACAAGCTCTCATTACCAAACAATGGTAAAACAATATTAAAGGATGCCGCCAAGATTGAGGTCAACAAGGCTCCTAAGAATAAATATTTAATCTCATTTTTTTCACGGCCCTGGGCAAGTCTTAGTTTTTTTAAAAGCAAATAGAAAGCAAAAACTAAATATGAAAAGAAATAAACGGAATAGAAAACATAAAAAGGCCCATGTAAAACCTTATAACCAAAGGGGGTATTTTCTATCGATTTTAACAACAAATTGAACGGGATAGCAGCAGCAAAAACAACTGCCGGAATAAAAATTAATATTTCCCCCCACAGAGCAATTTTTTTCTTTTGCCTGGGAAAAATCCAAAAAAGATATAAGATTAGTGCCGGCAGCACAGCCCCAAACAAATGAGCTGCTTTTAGCCACCAAAAAGCTAGCCCTCCCAATTGAATACTTGCGGCAATAAAAATAGAGAATGTCCATAAACCTAATGTTATGGCGGTAAAGGCAAAAGTCCGATTAACATTGTTACGCCAGTTTTGTAATAGGACAAAAATCCCTAGAAAAACATTTAAAAAGACTACACATGAAGGTAAAATAAGATCAAATCTCCCCATAATCAGCTGGGCTAAAGTTGCAACAGCAACCAGACTGCCAAATAAAAAAACGATCCCTCGCGAAACAAAATCCAAGCTATCCAGGAGTCGATGTCTTACCATCGCATATGCAACAAGAGCCACCAAAATTAGAGAGGCGGCTGGTCCGCTTCCAGCCAAAAGAGCAAGCCCAAAAAACTGCGGTAACACAATATTAGTAAGAACAATTATTCCCGACGTAACAATTAAGCCAAATAAAACATACCAAATTTGCAGTCGTTCCCTACCCTCATAAGCAAAATATTTACGGATAAGAACAATAAAAGCAAAGAGCAAAAAGCTGGCCAGAAATATATTAAAAAAGATCATGCCTGGACCATACTTGGGAAGAATAGGGAAAGGATAGCCTACTTTTTCTTCTAGTAGTGGCGTATAGGCAAGCCCGGCAAATATCAGGGCTGGCAAAAAAATAGCAACCTTTTGCAGGCTATTTGGTATAGATAGGCCCCTAGGAAAAACCAGGGAAAAATAGACTAAAACCGAGGGCAGAAAAGCTGCAAAAAAGTAAGCACTTCTAATCCAAAACAATAAAGCCGCTTGGCTGGATGTATTCCAAGCAAAAAAGATACAAAGTGAGAGCAGGGCTAAAAGGAAGATCAAAGCACAAAAAGAACCATGGCCAGCACTATGTCGTCTTTTAAAAAAGAGAAACAAGCCTAGACCTAAATTGATCGCAAAAGTGGCCAATAAAAGAATCGAATTAAAAGTCGGTAGAAGATCCATAAAGTAACAATATTATAGGCTTAAATAAAATTGGCGTCAATTAAAAGCGGCTAATTTAAACTGGAGCTTTGGTTTTCTTTTTGTCAATAACAAGGCTCATTCTTTGCAATCCAGTCCAGGTACACCAGCCAAATACGGGCAAGGCATCTTCTGGAGCCAACTGTACCCCATCAACATCCCTACCGGCCAATAAATCATCAATCTTAGAATAGCGCGATTGACGCATCCCTATAATATTATTAAGATGAGTCATTTTCAGTAATCCATAAAGCATCCCTCTAAAAAATCTTCTGATCGCAGCTATAGGACCTTTTTTTCTAAGTTGAAAATTTTCCAAAGCAGCAACACGAATAGGTCTTTTGTAAGCCCCTCTGGCAATTAAATTATCGTCAAGAACTCGTCCATCTGCCTCTGGTCTAGAAAAGTAACGAACGGTTGCCTCCGCCCCCCTAGAAGGCTTTAAGCCTACTCCTGGCATCCAAAAATGCCTCAACTCTAACATTGGACCAATTACCCTTCCACTTTGACTCCAGGCAAAGACAGGAAAGCCCCTTTCTCTTTGACTTATCGGCAAACGGTGCATTTCCCGAGTTAACAAATCAACAGTAACTCTAGTTAAAAGCCCCCTTTCACTAGCAGCTTCCGTTACCATTGCAACCGGCACTTTAAAAACCTGTCCAACGTAAGTTCCTCTGTCTTGAACAGCATCCTGTACCCGACCAGACACAAAGCCACTAATCTGACCCCCATGCAGGCAACCATCCTCTCCCCTTGTTCCACCAGTAATAAGGACACAAAGATATCTAGCATCAAGTGTTTTATGCAAAACATCTTCTATGTCATCCAACAAAAGGGCTTCCATTAGTTCTTCATCCGTTAGATCTTTATACTCTTCTAATTGACGATAAATAGACATAACTGTCTTCATATAAACTTTAACTAGCGCCCCCCTAACTGTATCTAGTTTTCCCCTTTCATAAGGCAAGTGGATCACTCTAATCTCAGTCTTCCCATACCAAAGTTCATCTGACTTTAAACGAACGGCACTAGTTATTCTGGCCTGCTCTTCAGCAGGATCATTGTCCAATAACCAAGTTTTTTCTAAATCATGACCGGCTGGCGGTATGATTTCCCCATCAATCCCAATCAACCTGGGACCCTCTGCTCGACCTCTTAAACGAAGATCTTCAGCATCCCAAAGACTTCTTAATGTTAACCCATGATCACCAGTGCGGGTTTTGGCAATAGATAAAACTTCTCCTATTTGGCTAGCAATCCACTGATCCAAGGTGGCAAAGTTTTGATCGATTACTTTTCTATACTGATCCGGACAA
Source organism: candidate division WOR-1 bacterium RIFOXYB2_FULL_42_35 (assembly GCA_001771545.1). Classification (GTDB taxonomy): domain Bacteria; phylum Margulisbacteria; class WOR-1; order O2-12-FULL-45-9; family O2-12-FULL-45-9; genus XYD2-FULL-41-8. The sequence goes on from MEUC01000012.1 coordinate 7,346, forward strand.
TAAAATTCTCGAGCTCTTTGATGTGAACCTTCTCTCTCCCAACACTGACGTTTTACAGCCATAACACGATTGCCTGACTCATCTTGCAAACTACTAAATCTTATTTGTCTTGGTCGATAATAGAACTCTTGATATTTACTTACATTTTTCCTAGACACAGAACCAGCAGGATACTTGTCTACCTGTTTAGGAACATTTTCAAAAAAGACAACCTCGCCTGCCTGCTGATTAGGTCCTAGGGCATAGTGGTTATATGTCCCACCACTAATTATCGTCTCAAAAATGCCATTAGACGGAGCCCAAGCTTCATAATTGGAACGATAATGTGAAGTAGAATCACCAATTCTTAACAATTCACCAGTTGGCTCGTTATATAAGTACATATCCATCTCTCCCAAACCAGCACCGCGATAATGTTTAAAAATAATCGCAAACAATTGGTGTAAAGATAGGTTTTTAATCCCAATTTCAGTTACCTCTGTGCTTGCTCCATCGAAAACTTCTCTAATTCTGCCAATCTGATCAAAAACCCTGATAGCCCCCTGTTCGTTAACCTGAATCCGTCCCCTAATTCTTAAACCCTCAATTGCTCTTCGAGCCGTACCAGCATCGCCTAGCGGTCTCTCATATCTTCTGGAATAAGCTTCTTTGATATCACTAAACGAATAAAAGTTGCATGGGCGAGCACGAATAATGTCATAAATCTCTTGTTCTAAAGGCAAGACATTAGGCAAGGGAGTATCATCGGTTCTAGCTGGTCCACCTGTACCAGACATAACCATTTGAGATATGCCAAGATTAAACTGGGCAGCAGCAGAAACCCCACCAACCCCAACTGCCTGACCAACAACAACTTCATCAGTTTGTAAATGATGAGTAATGGAATCTTTATCACCAAAATGAGTTAATGCATCAAAGGCACGAGCGCCAAGACCATAAACAAAATGCCCAGCATGAAGAACTTTTTTCCGTCCATTAGTAACTGGGGGACGCAAACCATGATTGGCGCGAGCGAAACCATCTCTTCTGGTTTGAAGATAAAAATCTTTTGCCTTGGCACCTAATTGTGGTAATAAAGCCATAATGTTTTTCCCTAAAGTAAATTAATCACACTCTTCCAACTAACTATCGACACCTTTTAAGAAAAATTTCACCCAATTTGTGAATTTCCTTGATTTATTTTTTGCAGCAATTCTCTTGTTGCATCAATATCAACAGAACGGACAGCAATAGTAGATTCAGCTCCAAATACCCCTGGTTCATGCCCAGCCATATCAGCCATCAACAACTCTTCATCTGTTAGGTAAAGTCGACCCTGAGCCCTCATCTTCATTTGGAAACGATCTGTCACCTTGGCATAATGACTAAATCCCCGCAAACCAAAACCATAATCATACTCCCAAGGGGTAGGCTCCCAAGAAGGTGGCTTAGCTAGTCGCTTCATCTCATAGCCAAATAAATACTCTTGAATCACTGGATCATAATAGTTAGCCGGACTAATTAACCCAGCCCGAGCTAGAACATTTAATAGCCGAGAGGGATATTTTATTTTAATTCCATATTTGCCTGGATTAGCCGCATAGGGAGTTCCTGGAAACAATCCGGTGAATTGACTTAAAACATAACGCAGATCAGACTCTCTAACTAACTCAAAATTTTTAGTTTCGGTCTCTGGAGTAGAAAATGGCGCTGGATGAATAATTGAACCAACTGCTTTAATTCCAGCAGCATTACAATCTTTAATCGTTCTTTTGATCTGCTCAACGGTAACTCTTTTTCCCATACCATCAAGAACATCCTGATCACCAGACTCAACACCAAAAAAGATCGAAACACAACCACTCTCTTTTAATTGTGGAAAGATGCTCGAATCAATATCTGTGCGGGCAAAAGTTGTCCATTTAATTTTAAGATCTCGACGAATAATTTCTGCAGACAACTCACGCAAAAATCTATTTGGGGCACTTGAACCAGCTAAGCGAAAAGCCCTCACTCCATACTTTTTGACCGCCATTTCCATCTCATCAACAATCTTGGTTACACTTCTTTGCCGACGAACCTTTCCCCAAATTGTGCCATGAGTACAGAAAGGACAGCCATGACTACACCCCTTAGCATCTTCAACAACTAAAATCCACATCTTTTCATTGCCAGGCAAGTGCATGGCAGGATAAACATCAGCCCCATAATCAGCAGCAGGTATCATGTTTAAATCTTCAATTACTCGCGGATCAGTCATTTTGACTGCTCCATCTTCATCACAGTAATAAATCCCTGGAACCTCAGTTAGCGGTTTACCAACCGAGGCCTCAGCTAAAGAAACAATCATTGCCTCCCCATCTCCCCCAGCTGCAATCACATCAAAAGCCCCTTGGTCTAGATTTAAATCGAGTATTCGCCTATTAAATAAACTCGCCTGTGGACCCCCAGCTGCCAGCAACAAATCAGGAAACTGTTGACGCAAATTAAGAGCCATTTCAATCGGTCCAGAAGAACCCGGCCCATGAAAGGTTTTAAAACCTACTAAGGTAGCTTCCCTTTCACGAACAGTATCCGCGATTTCCGCGGCCAGCTCAGCATTAACCCGTGGTCTCAGAGCAATCATCTTTCTTTCTATGTGTTGCAACTTCCTAGCCAAGAACCCCAAAGTTGCTAAGCCTTTCCCAAGTTTTGGAATGCCATCCTTAGTCAGATCAAACACTCTCTGCATAGTCTGAACCAATTCTTGCTGCAGCTCGGGTGTAATATATTTTTTCATGTGAGAAAGTGTATTAAAATCAAGAACTCGAACTGATATTCCTGCTTGTTTGAGAATTGCCGCTAGCGTGGCTAAGCCATTGTCAGGCATAAAATTTGAAATCTGGCCAGGACAACCAGACGCAGTAACTAGAACAACCGAAGGTCTCCTATTAATAGCTGAACGAATAGGTGCAGGCATAAAACCCTCCTACTTCTATATCGGAGGGTATCTGAGAAAATTTCACTATGCCACAAATTTCTCGAAAATATTTTTGGTTGGATTAAGGGCTCTTCGTGAAGGTATCATTAACTGTTTTTCTCACCACAAATCACTAATTCTCTAAGTCTTGCAGTCTGGTGGTCATGCGGTCCTGCAGTCATGCCGCCTTGTTCCCCAACAGAATCCTCTCAACTTCAATTAGCTGCTCTTTCGTATTTATCCCAATCGTTTCAGACACTTGATCAGTCTTAAAAGCAAAAACCGGCAACCCTTTCTTTCTCAAAATCTCCAAAGTATCTGTCAGATAATATTCTTGCTGCGCATTCTCGGATTTAACCTCTGACAAAGCCGCAAACAAGGCCTGACTGTCAAAACAAAAGGTGCCGGTATTAATTTCTTTGATCTTCAACTCTTCTGGGTTAGCATCCTTTTTCTCGACTATTTTAATAATCTCGCCCTGCTCGTTGCGAACAATGCGACCATAGTTGCCGGCATCTTCCAAATCAACCGTTAGATCTGTCACTGCTGCTTTGTTTTGGTGATGAAAATCTAGCAGCTTTTTCAGGGTTTCAGCAGAAAGTAACGGCACATCACCGGCTAAAACCAAAATCGTGCCGGAGAAATCTTCCAGATAAGGTTTGGCTTGCATAACCGCATGACCGGTTCCCAACTGCGGCTCTTGAGTGACAAATTTGACCGGCCACTCTTTGTAGTAATCCATAATTAGGTCGCGCTTGTGCCCGAGGACTAACAAGGTTTGTTCCGGGTTTAGTTTTTTGACCGCTTCTAAAACATAAGAGAGCATCGGCTCCCCCAAGATCTCATGAAATACCTTGGGCAGATCGGATTTCATCCTGGTCCCCTTGCCGGCAGCTAAGACAATTACAGCTAAATTAGTCATAAATTGAAATTATAAATTAATTTTGCTACAATGACAATCTGTTAAACGTGCTAAATAGAAATACTATATTAAAAAAGCTTGAAAAAAGCCTCTCCCCGGAACGTTTCCAACACACTCTAGGCGTTGAGAAAACAGCCGTTAAACTCGCCCAACAATACGGCATCTCGGTTAAATCAGCTAGTCTAGCCGCCTTATTGCATGACTATGCCAGAAAATACTCCAGCCAACAACTCTTACAACAAGCCAAAAAACACAAGTTAAAAATTGGGCCGCTGGAAAAATTTGAGCCAAAACTGCTTCATGCCGAACTTAGCGCTGTGCTGGCCCAAAAAGATTTTGGCATCAAATCAAAGCCAATTCTGTCAGCTATTGCCAAACACACTCTAGGCTCTCCTAAAATGACGACATTAGAAAAAATAATCTACCTGGCCGACCATATTGAGGAAGGCCGCCAGTTTAAAGGGGTTAATAAAATCAGAAAAATTGCTTTTAACAATTTAGATCGAGCCATAGTTGAGTCAGCCTCAAACATGCTCAAGTTTCTAACCGACAACTCCCTGCCTGTCGATCCCAGAACAATTAAAACCAGGAACTATTACTTATTATCTTTATGAAAAAAACTTTTTTGATAATTTTAGCAGTTGTTGTTGTGATCGGAATCACAGGCGGACTTTTTGTCAAAATAGCCTCAAAAATAGCTTTATTTGATATCTTCCTCACCTTGGCTCCAGCCGGTTCTGGTTTAGAGAAGACCAATGTCCTGGTGCTGGGAATTGATGACGCCCTGGGTCACCGGGCGGATACAATTATGGTTGTAAATTATCGCCCGGCCGAAGGCCAGATCCATTTAGTTTCTATCCCTCGTGACACTCTAGCCTCTCTCCCCGGCCGAGGACTTGATAAAATCAATCATGCCTATGCCTACGGTGGAGTCAAAATGTCCAAGAAAACTGTGGAAAATCTACTTAACACAGAAATCCCCTACTATATAATTATTAATCTTTCCGGCATTGCCAAAATAATCGATGAAATGGGCGGCATAACCATAGAGATAGATAAAAAAATGTCTTATGTTGACCTTGCTGGCAATGTGTTTATTGATCTTGAACCAGGCCGGCAAAAACTTTCCGGCAAAAAGGCCGTTGATTTTATTCGCTTCCGCAGCGATGGTGGCGATATGAAACGCATTGCCCGTCAGCAGCAATTTCTCAGGGCCATAGCGGCTGAGATGACTAATGGCAAGAATTTTTGGCGTTCACCCAAGCTTCTTTTGTCATTATTGTCACTGGTCAACACCAATCTAAACGCCAAACAAACCTTGGGGCTTTGCTTAGGTTTACGTTCTGCCTACGATCTAGATCAAGTTAAGATGACTACCCTGGCTGGTTATGATATGTTTGTTGATGGGATTTATTATATGAGGCCGGATGAAGTCAATCTGGAAGAAATACGTCAGCAATTTAGTCAGGGCAAAAAGGTCGTGACACTTAAAATAGAAACCGAGGAGAAACAAAATTAGCAACAAAAAAGCACTCGGAACTAAAGAGGTAATTGAGCTGATTGCAGAAGCAGCTTTAGAAAAACAGGCTCATGACATCAAGGTTCTGGATATTGCCAAGACATCGAGCATTGTTGATTACATAATAATATGCTCTGGTGAGTCTGAGCCACAGCTTCGGGCCATTGAAAAAGAGATTGACAGTCGCTTAAGAAAGCTTAATGTTAAAGGATTCCGCTGGCAGGGAGTAGCTAAGTCCGGCTGGATAGTGCTAGACTTGGGTGATATGATGGTTCACATTATGGGTCAGCAGGAACGAGAATATTACAATCTCGAAGAACTTTGGGAAAAAGACGCGATAATCTATCATTATTAAAGTTTAGGATTTAGATATTTGTGCTTAGAATTTACCGCGAAGCGGTTATGGGGCTGTAGCTCAGCTGGGAGAGTGCTTGACTGGCAGTCAAGAGGTCGTGGGTTCGATCCCCATCAGCTCCATTCTCATTGACACCTTTCGTCAAAAGGCGTAGAATGAATTTACTCTTGACACGGGTGCTTTTTTTTGTCCAAACAGGTAAAAACAACAAAAAAGGAAAGGAGAGCCTGCCTATTAACTAGACCCCTGTTTCGAATTCCGAGTTGCGAATTTCCAGTTTCTAATTACCAATTCAAAAGGAGTTCCTAACCAATGGCTAAGAAAAGTAAAAAGTACGTTTATAAATTTGGTGGATCTAAGGCTGACGGCAAAGCGGAAATGAAAAACCTGTTGGGCGGCAAAGGTGCCAACCTGGCGGAAATGGGCAACATCGGCATCCCTGTTCCGGCTGGTTTTACAATAACTACCGAAATGTGTACGGTTTATTATAAATTGAATCGCAAATACCCCAAAGAACTTCAAGGTCAAATGGAAGTTGGTATCAAAAATATTGAAAAAATTATGGGCGCTAAATTCGGCAACAGCGATAATCCCCTCCTTGTTTCTGTTCGCTCAGGCGCCAGAATCTCTATGCCTGGGATGATGGACACAGTTTTAAACTTAGGCTTAAATGACGTCACCGTTAAAGGCTTGGCTAAACAATCCGGCAACGAACGCTTTGCCTGGGACGCCTACCGCCGCTTTGTACAAATGTATGGCGACGTAGTTCTGGACATGAAACCTCAAACAAAAACAGACATTGATCCTTTTGAAGAAATTATGGACAAAGTTAAAGAAGAAAAAGGGGTTAAGCTTGATGTTGACTTAGACGTGGATGCTCTCAAGGAACTAGTTAAACGTTTTAAGACTACGATTAAACAAAGAACTGGCCAAACCTTCCCGGAAGATCCTTGGAAACAACTTTGGGGCGCTGTTGAAGCTGTTTTTGGCTCTTGGAATGGTGAGCGGGCAATCAAATACCGCAACATCAACAAGATCCCTCACGATTGGGGAACTGCTGTTAACGTTCAATCAATGGTCTACGGTAACATGGGCGATGACTCAGGAACCGGAGTTGCTTTTACCAGAAATCCTGCCACCGGTGAAAGAAAATTCTACGGTGAATACTTGATCAACGCTCAAGGGGAAGACGTGGTGGCCGGCACCAGAACTCCTCAGCCAATCAACGCTTCAACTAAATCTTCTAAAGAGCAGAAAACCCTGGAAGAAGTCATGCCTAAGCCTTACAAAACCTTAGTGGCTATTTATAAAAAGCTGGAAAAGCACTATCGTGATATGCAAGACATCGAGTTTACTATTCAAAAAGGCAAACTCTGGATGCTGCAAACCAGAACGGGCAAAAGAACAGCTGCTGCTGCCCTAAAAATTGCCTGCGACATGGTGGCAGAAAAAATGATCGACGAAAAAACTGCTCTATTGCGGATTGCTCCGGAACAACTTGATCAACTCCTACATCCTATGTTTGATCCTAAGGCTGCTAAAGAAGTTATTGCTAAAGGCCTCCCCGCCTCCCCTGGCGCAGCTACCGGTCAAGCAGTTTTTCATGCTGAAGATGCAGAAGCTTGGGCCAAAGAAGGGAAAAAAGTTATCTTAGTCAGGATTGAAACCTCTCCGGAAGATATCGGCGGCATGGACGCTGCCCAAGGCATTTTAACTGCTCGTGGTGGAATGACCTCTCACGCAGCTGTTGTAGCCCGCGGCATGGGTAAATGCTGCGTAGCCGGCTGTGGCGCAATTGAGATCAACTACAAGAAGAAACAGTTTGAAGTTGGCAGCACAGTGGTTGCTGAAGGTGATTGGATATCACTAGATGGTAGTTCTGGTCAACTGATGAAGGGACAAGTTCCAACTATCAAACCAGGACTTTCCGGCGACTTCGGTAAAGTGATGAAATGGGCCGACAAAGTCCGCAAATTAAATGTTCGCACCAATGCTGACACCCCAAAAGATTCACAGGTCGCCCGTGATTTTGGCGCTGAAGGCATCGGCCTCTGCCGAACAGAACACATGTTCTTTGAAGGCGATAGAATTAAGGCTGTTAGAGAGATGATTTTGTCTGATGACCTGGCAGGCAGAAAAAATGCTTTGGCCAAACTTTTACCGATGCAAAAAGGTGACTTTATCGGCATCTTTACTGCTATGAAAGGTCTGCCTGTTACCATTCGTTTATTGGATCCTCCTCTTCATGAATTCGTCCCTCACGAAGAACCAGCCCAAAGAGAAATGGCAGCTGAAATGGGTGTGAGTTTAGAAAAAATTCAGAAAAAGATTGATTCCCTTCATGAATTCAACCCAATGTTAGGCCATCGTGGCTGCCGCTTGGGAATCATCTATCCTGAAATTACCGAAATGCAAGCCAGGGCAATTATTGAAGCAGCTTGTGAGCTAAAGAAAAAAGGTCTTAAGGTTGTGCCAGAAATTATGATCCCTTTAATCAGCACTGTGGCTGAGCTAAAGAACCAGGTTGACCTGATCCGCCAGGTCGCAGCCGAGACCATGAAAAAATATAAAGTGAAGATTGATTATCTGGTCGGCACCATGATTGAAATTCCTCGCGCAGCACTAACGGCAGATAAGGTTGCTGAAGTTGCCGAGTTTTTCTCTTTTGGCACCAACGACCTAACCCAGATGACCATGGGACTATCACGAGATGATGCCGGTAAATTCTTACCTAACTACGTTGACATGGGCATCTTAAAAGATGACCCCTTCCAGGTGCTAGATCAGGAAGGTGTGGGTCAACTGGTTGAAATGGGTGTTAAACGAGGCCGCAAAACTAACCCTAAATTAAAAATTGGGATTTGCGGTGAACACGGCGGCGAACCATCTTCTGTTGAGTTCTGTCATAGGGTTGGACTCAATTATGTTAGCTGTTCTCCTTATCGTGTGCCTATTGCTCGTCTTGCAGCTGCTCAAGCAGTTTTAAAAGAAGGCAAATAAATATCAGCACCATAATCAGAAAAGAACTTGAGGAGAGAGAGGCCAAGCTTCTCTCTCCCTATGCCTGCTTGTCTTCAAAATCACTCGGTCGGAAGACAAAAGAGCCTGAGTGCAATTTGCGCACAGCCTTTCAACGTGATCGCGACAAGATTATTCACTGTAAATCTTTTAGAAGGCTAAAACATAAAACCCAGGTTTTTATTTCTCCGGTTGAAGATCATTATCGCACTAGGCTAACCCATACGCTGGAAGTTGCCCAGATTGCCAGAACATTGGCACGTGCACTTAGGTTAAATGAAGATTTAACTGAAGCCATTGCCTTGGCCCATGACTTAGGTCATACCCCATTTGGCCATGCTGGTGAATTCGTACTGGATGATATCTTAAAAAAAAACTATGGCAGCAGATTTTTTCATAACGAACACAGTGTTCGCGTGGTTGAGGTTATCGAACGAGAGGGCCATGGACTTAATCTCTGCCAAGAAGTAATTGAAGGGATCAAAAACCATACCCCGGATGATCCCTGGCCTCAAACCTTAGAGGGCTGTCTAGTCAGACTCGCTGACCGGATTGCTTATTTAAGGCATGATATTGAAGACGCTATTTTGGCTGGGGTATTAAAAGAGAAATCACTACCCAAGAAACATATGAAGGTTTTAGGACGCAACATTTTAGACAGCATTGTGCCTGATATTATTAGAAAGAGTCGCAACAAATCTAAGATTAATATGAGCAAAGACATTGAAACGGCTATGAATGGTCTTTACGACTTTATGTATAAAAATGTCTACACCAACAAAACAGCCAAAAGTGAAGAATCTAAAGTGCCAGAGTTAATCAGTCGGCTCTTTAGATACTATCACTACAACCTTGATTTCCAAAAAGGTTATGAAACCAACGAAGAACAACTACAACACACCGTTGATTTTATTGCCGGCATGACCGACCGCTACGCTATCAGCAAGTTTGAAGACCTTTTTGTTCCCAACGAGTGGAGAAGCAAGAAATAACCATGATCCCTAAAGAACTCATTGAAGAAATAAGAAGTAAGACCGATATTGTCAAAATTATCTCTGAGCATGTCCAGCTCAAGAAAAGGGGCAAGAACTACGTTGGCCTCTGCCCTTTTCACTCGGAAAAGATTGGCTCCTTTACTGTTTCACCGGAAAAGCAGATTTTCCATTGCTTTGGCTGCAACGAAGGAGGCAATGCTTTTGCTTTCTTAATGAAACTGGAAAATATTGGTTTTATGGAAGCGGTTGATGAAGTTGGCGAAAAAGTGGGGATTGCCGTTCCTAAAGAAGGCCGTAAGCCTTCTTCCAAAAACGAGCAAGAAAAACTCTATCAGGTTATGAAGCTAGCCGCGGATTTTTTTCAAGATTGCCTACAGGCAGAAACTGGCCAGACCGCCAAAGAATACCTGCTTAAAAGAGCTATTAGCCCAAAAACCATGGCTGATTTTGGCTTGGGGTTTGCTCCGGCTGGTTGGGATAATCTTTTTAAACATCTAGTTTCCCGCGGCGTCCAACCCAGCTTAATAGAAGCAACCGGCTTGATCATGGCCAGAGAAGGGAATAATGGCTATTACGACCGCTTTCGCGAGCGCTTAATTTTTCCAATTGTTGACCAACGCAAGAGGGTGATTGCTTTTGGTGGTAGAGCACTAGGCAATGAGGAACCCAAATATCTTAACTCTCCAGACACTTTGATTTACCATAAAGGCGAAACTGTTTATGGACTGAATCTGACCAAAGAAAATATTAAAAAAGCCAAAACTGCTGTGTTAGTAGAGGGCTATTTTGATTTGGTCACTCCTTTTCAGAACGGAATAAACAATATTGCTGCCTCTCTTGGCACAGCCCTAACAACCCAACAAAGCAAACTGCTGGCCAGGTACGCCGAAACTGTGATTGTAGCCTTTGATGCTGACGCAGCCGGAGGGATTGCCACTGAACGGTCGGTTGAGTTACTACGAAATCAAAACTTAAATGTTAAAGTTGCCGAGTTTTCTCCAGAAAAAGATCCCGATGAATTCATCAACAAGCAAGGGGTTGAGGCATTTCAAAAATGCTTGGCTGACGCCCTCCCCTATCTTGAATATAAGATTAAACAAACCTTAAGCCGCCATAATTTGCAAGAAATTGAGGGGCGCTCTCAAGCCCTAGGTGAAGTAGCCCGGCTTTTAAGCGGGGAAAAAGATCCTTTCGTTCAAAAAGAGTATGCCAAGTCTACCTCTCGGCTGCTTGGCACTGATATTGATTCGATCTTAGCCGCAGTGGAGCGGTTACAACAATACAGTAAAGTCGGTCTCAAAAATTTACGCCGGGTAACAGAAAAGCCCACCTCAAAGCTAATCAAGGCCGAACAAAACATCGTCACCCTGGCCTGCCAAAGCCTGGCGGCACTTAACTTGGTCAAAGCAGAACTTTCTGTTCAAGATTTTAATATCCCTGAGACAAGAACCATCATTGAGAAACTGTTTGAAACAGATTTTGACACAGACCATAGCATCAGCCATTTTCTGCTGGACAACCTAGCAGATGAAAATATTAAGAAGTTTTTAGCCGGTTCCCTAATAAACGAAGACCTTGCCTCCGACGAAAATTCCAGCACAATTTTATCGGATTGTATTAAGGTTATTAAAGATGAGCTCTTCAAGGATAAAATCAAAATTTTAAAACTGGAAATCCAGGCCGCAGAAAAAGCCGGCAACGCTGAGAAGGCAGTTGAGCTTCTGTCCCAGTTAAAGAGCAGCTTGTAAATAGTCGATTTATTTGATTTTAGAGGTAATTATTCGGGTACCACCCCACACTAAAGTGTGGGGAATAGACGAGAAAATAACTATTGTGAAATAATGTTTCCCAAGCTTTAGTCTGGGGTTCTCGTCAATAACCAATAAAGACCTGAATAGTTGCTTTTAGAGTGAAATTTTAATATATTTTGAACGATAACAAAACGGAGAAACGGAGGTAATCATGTTCGCAAGAAAGCAAGACCTGGATTTTTTAAAGGCTACGGCTTCCAGAAAGGGTTATTTAACCCCAAAAGAAATTATGTCTATTTATCCTGAACCGGAAAAAAATATTGGTGAAATTGAACAGCTCCTGGGTTCTGAGATTGAGATTTCCGAAACAAAACTCAAAAAAAATGAACCTGAAACTGATCTAATGAAAAAGGAACTGGCCAGCCTTAAAGGAATTGGCGTTGATGATACTGTCAGAATGTATTTACGGGAGATCGGCAAATTTCCACTCCTCACCTCAGAAGAGGAAGTTGTCCTTGCCAAGAGAATTATTGCCGGTGATATGCGAGCCAAGCATAAGCTGGTTAACTCGAATTTACGCCTAGTTGTTTCTATCGCCAAAAAATACACTGGTCGTGGCATGCTTTTCTTGGATCTTGTCCAGGAAGGGAATTTGGGACTAATCCGGGCTGTAGAAAAATTTGATCATCGCAAAGGCTATAAATTTTCAACTTACGCTACTTGGTGGATTCGCCAAGCCATTACTCGAGCGATTGCCGATCAAGCTAGAACAATTCGTATTCCTGTGCACATGGTTGAAACTATCAACCGCTTGCGCAAAACCTCCCGCATGCTTTTGCAAAAACTTGGCCGTAAGCCCACTGAACGGGAAATTGCTAAAAAATCCCGCATGCCTATTTCTAAAGTACGCGAGATTATTAAAGTTTCTCAAGTGCCGCTCTCTTTGGAAATGCCGGTTGGTGACGAAGAGAGCTCAAGGTTGGGTGATTTTGTTGAAGATCTCTCAGTTCAAGCTCCAGATGAGATTGTTATGCATGGCCTGTTAAGAGATGACCTGGAAAATGTCATGGATTCGTTGACCGAGCGTGAAAAAGTTGTGCTGAAACTACGCTTTGGCTTAGAAGATGGTCATCCTAGGACCTTAGAAGAGGTTGGTCGGGTTTTTGCTGTTACTCGTGAGCGAATTCGACAAATTGAGGCTAAAGCTTTACGGAAGCTAAAACATCCCACTCGGGCTAAAAAGCTTAGAGAATATCTAAAGTAGCGGAACCGACAATTTTATCATCAGGGGTTTTAACCTGGACTTGCCAGGCCCCTGTTTTTCTACCGCTTAAACTAACATAGCTCCAGGTGTATGATGGCTTACTTCTAACTTTTAATTCTATCACCGCAAATTGCTGACCATCAGGATCAAGCCAGACATGCTTAATATCTTGAGGAATTATATCGGCACTAATTTGTGAATAACAATAAACCCGGTCCACTGAATCTTTATCAATCTTTGAAAAACTATCTGTGGGGCGATTGTTGGAGTCAACTGCGTGAGTGAAAGCAATCTTTTCAAGAGCAACCTTACCGGACTTCCTGACCGCCAGACTACCAGACTTGCTGACCTCCACCTGCACTACCGCACTACTAACTACCGGACTGGAAAACAAGGTAGTAGTTGTGGAAACAGTAGTTGTTGTTCTTTTTTCCACTGTGCTACTGGTTACAGTGCTACTCTTCCCCTGCACTACTGTACTACCAACTACAGTACTACTGTTATTTTTAGCGTAGATATTACTAAACAAAACAATTGCAGCCAAAATTAGCATGACAATGATCAAAGCTGCTATCTGCGGCCATTTGGAGCCCGGGTGTCTGTTGTAGCCTACTATTTGTGCCATATAATTATTGTAGTGTTTTTCGCCACCAGCGTCAACTTTTAGGACAGCTAATTCAAGCAACAACCTGAAACCAACAACTTTTAGCTTAAATTCCTTGTTTTCATAATAAAAACAGGCTCTTTCCCCTTCTCCTCTTCCTGCCCCTCATACTTTCTCCGCCTGGTAATAACATTGCTAGTCAATCTTTTTAGGCTAGCAAAATCTCCTCCGTACTGTTTCTCTCACAGCCTTTTTCTTTGGTCTTGAATTTTTCCTCATATTCCCATATAATAATATTTGTCATCCTTCCGACGTATGTCAGAGTGTGGCCCCATCGTCTAGGGGTTAGGACACAAGCTTTTCAAGCTTGCGACCGGGGTTCAATTCCCCGTGGGGCTACCAAAATTTATTATTATGAAACAATATGACTAGCTGGTTTTCTTATCTCAAAAAAGGCTTTGCACGGGAGATGCCCCATGACAAAGTCGCCCAAAAAGATACTTACAAAAACTCTACCGGCCACTTAAAAAAACTGATCCCCTTTGTACTGCGCCACTGGAAAAAAGGCCTACTCGGTGTCTCGATTATTTTTCTAAGCAACCTCTTAAGCTACCCACAACCAATGATTAACCGTTTTTTAATTGACAATGTCTTATTAGCAAAAAACTTTCCCCTCTTACCAATAGTTATCTTGGTCATGGCTTCATTTAAAATTCTCGGCATGTTGTTCGGCCTTTTGCAGGGCTTTTACTTTACCCGCTTTGAACAAGCCGTTACCCTGGATCTCCAACACGACCTTTTTAACCGGGTACTCCATTTTCCCAAATCGTTCTTCGACAATAAAGAGACAGGCTACCTGATGTCTCGTTTAACCTCTGATATCAATGGCGTGCGCTGGTTCTTTTCCAGTACTATTATTAACATCGCTAACAACGTTTTTCGTTTTTTTGCTGGGGTAGTCTTTCTGATGTTTCTAGAATGGCGCATTGCCATCGCTACCCTACTCGTTCTCCCTGCCATGGTCGTAGCGGTAAAGTTTTTCTCTAAAAAAGTTCGCGCTTTAAGCCATCATGGCATGGAACTCCAGGCTAAAATCTCTCAACGCATGCAGGAATCCCTCTCCTCTATTACCCTGATCAAATCTTTTGCTTCAGAAAAAAGAGAGATCGGACGCATGGTCAAGGAATTTAAAGATTCTAACGATTTAAACTTGGAACGTAATGCCATTAATTCTGTCTCCAACATCGCCCTCAGCTCTTTAGATGAAATTGCCCGGTTCATGGTCTTGGTCTCCGGCGGCATCCTGGTGATCAGGGGTGAATGGACCCTGGGCTCGCTGATGGCTTTTCAATCTTACTTGGGTTTTGTCTATGGCCCGGCCCGCTTTTTTGCCAGCACTAATTTTAGCCTGCAAAGTGCCCTGGCCTCACTGGAACGGGTTGCCGCTTTCTATGACGTCATACCGGAAGAAAATAATATCGGGGAACAAGTTAAACATCTAAAGGGTGAAATAGAGTTTAAAGATATTGCTTTTTCTTATAATGGTGAAGAAATAATTTTAAAAGATATTAATTTTAAAATAAATCCCGGCGAACATGTAGCCATTGTCGGCCCAAGCGGCGTGGGTAAAACAACCTTAATCAGTTTAATCCTAGCCTTCTACTGCCCTACTGAAGGCCAAATTTTATTTGACGGCAAACCCGCTGACTCTTATTCATTAATTTCTTTACGCAAACGCATTGGTTATGTTTCACAAAGCACTCGGATGATGGGTGGAACCATTATGGAAAACTTGAGATATGGCGATCTTGACGCTAGTGAGGAAGAAGTAATTAAAGCTGCCCAAGCTGCCGGAATTCATGATTATATTATCAGCCAACCAGATGGTTATAATAGTGAACTAGGTGAAAACGCCCTTAACTTATCAGAAGGTCAAAGACAGCGCCTCTCAATTGCCAGGGCTTTAGTCAAAGATCCGGATATATTAATTCTAGATGAACCGACCTCTTCTCTGGATAGTATTATAGAAAAATCAATCTTTGAGGCTCTGCCTAAAATATCATTAAACAAAACCTTGATTGTCATTGCCCATCGCTTAGCAACAATTCAAAATTCTGACAAAATATTGGTCTTAAATGAAAAACAACTGGTCGGTCTAGGTACACATCAAGAATTATTAGAAAGTAACGATCTTTATAATACCCTGGTAACTAATCAGCAGATTATATCAGAGTAGTGATTCCTGCTGCTTTCCCCATGCAATACAGCACTACTATACTACTGCACTACAAGAATGTTATAATTTCCTACGAAGAGGAGAATTTTTATGATCAAAGACGCTATCAAAAAAATCGTCGAACGACAAGATTTAACCCGCCAGGAAGCTGCGGAAACCATGGATACTATTATGAAAGGCGAAGCAACTCCTTCACAAATCGCGGCTTTTATCACAGCGCTCAGAATGAAAGGGGAAGCTGTTGACGAAATCACCGGCTGTGCCGAAAAAATGCGTCAACACGCCATAAATATCAATCCCCAGAGCAAAAATCTGGTTGATACTTGTGGCACTGGCGGCGACGTTTCAGGAACTTTTAACATCTCAACTATCACAGCCTTAGTAGCAGCCGGAGCCGGCATTAGTATTGCCAAACATGGTAATCGCTCTGTCTCTTCCCGCTGCGGTTCTGCAGATTTATTGGAAGCATTAGGCGTTAAAATTGATTTGGAACCAAATAAAGTGGAACAATGTATCAACGAAGTTGGCATGGGCTTTATTTTCGCCCCCATCTTCCATCAAGCCATGAAATTTGCTATGCCTACCAGAAAAGAAATCGGCATTCGCACAGTTTTTAATATTCTTGGGCCATTAACCAATCCTGCCCGTGCCAATGCGCAAGTGCTTGGTGTCTTTCATCCTAATTTAACAGAAATGCTAGCCGCAGTCTTGGGTAATTTAGGAGTAAAACAAGCCCTGGTCGTTCATGGTATGGATGGTCTGGACGAAATATCAATTTGTGATAAAACCCTGGTTTCCCAACTTAAGGACGGCAAAGTAGAAAACTATCTAATTAAACCGGAAGATTTAGGCATTAAAAGAGCTAAAAGAGAAGAAATCCTGGGTGGTTCGGTAGAAGAAAATGTTGAGATCACCTATAAAATCCTCACAGGGAAAGAAAAAGGACCCAAAAGAGATATTGTGCTGGTCAATGCTGCGGCAGCCATCTACGTTGGGGGCAAATCAAAAGATCTTAAAGCAGGGATTAAAATTGCCTCAGACTCAATTGAGAGTGGCGCAGCAAATAAAAAACTAGAGGAATTAATAGCATGCACATCAAAACTAAAGAATTAGTCAAAAATTACGGCAAGAAAGTAGCGGTTAATAACATTTCTATTGAAGTTAAAGAAGGTGAGGTTGTAGGGTTACTCGGCCCCAATGGCGCCGGCAAAACTACTACTTTTTACATGGTCGTTGGCCTTATTCGTCCCAATTCCGGCCAGGTCTTTCTGGGTGACAAGGATATTACCAAGCTGCCCATGCACAAACGTGCCCACTTGGGGATCGGCTACCTACCCCAAGAATCCTCGATTTTTAGAAAATTAACTGTAGAAGAAAACATCCTGGTCCTTTGGGAATTAATGCCGGAGATCAAACCGGCAGAATATGAGTCCAAATTGGTTGCTTTGCTTGATGAACTGGGTGTAACCCATCTAAGAAAACAAAAGGCCTACACCCTATCAGGAGGAGAACAGCGTCGGGTTGAAATCGCCCGTGCCCTTGCCACCAACCCATCATTTTTACTGCTGGATGAACCATTTACCGGTATTGACCCTAAAACTTTGACAGATTTAAAGGGCATTGTGAAACATTTAAAAGACAAGGGCATTGGAATTTTGATCACCGATCACAATGTCCGCGAAACACTATCTATTACTGATCGGGCTTACATTATTCATAAAGGCGAGATTTTGGTCTCGGGAAACTCTGCCACTGTCTCTCAATCTGAAGCAGCTAAAAAATCTTATCTTGGAGATGACTTCGAGTTATAAATGTTTAAAATAATTGACCGCTATATTTTTAAAGAACTATTTGAGCCTTTTCTCTTTGGCTTAGGGGCTTTCACAGCTATTTTATCATCCAGCATGGTCATGTTTGAACTGGTACGAGCCGTGGTGCTAAAAGGCATGCCATTATTCGTAGCTGCGCAAATTTTTCTCTACAAACTCCCGGCCATTGTTGTTTATATCTTCCCCATGGCAACACTTTTAGCTGCCCTACTAGCTTTCGCCAGATTATCCGGCGACTCTGAAATTGTGGCTTTTCGAACTTCAGGAATTTCTCTTTATCGCCTAATTGTCCCGGTAATTGTCTTGGGCTTGCTGGTCTCCTTCACTAATTTGGCCTTTTCAGAAATCGTGGTTCCGGAAGCTAATAAAGCTGCCAAAAACCTTTTAATTGAAACCAGCGCCAAACACAAACCCAAACTGCAAAATAATGTTTTTGTGCCTGAGCTCGAACACGGGACTCTTAAAAGAATTTATTACGTCGAAAGACTAAAAGGCAACATCATGTATGATGTCATTGTCCAAGAGTTTTCCAATGGCAAACTTACCCAAATTATAATTGCCAAAGAAGCTATGTGGAAAGAGGGTCAGGACGAGTGGCTCTTTAAAGATGGCCGCATGTACCCAATTTCCGACACCGGAGAATTCAAGCATTTTATAACCTTTAAAGAGCAATCCATTGCCATAAAATACTCACCGGCAGACTTTTTTATTGGCGATAAAAATCCCGATGACATGACGATTGCCGATCTAAAAGAGTTTATTGCACTCAAAGAAAAAATGGGCGAAAATGTCACCGATTTTAAGATCCAAGTGAACATGAAAATGGCTATCCCCTTCGCCTCTTTTGTTTTTGCCCTGCTGGGAGCTCCTTTAGGGTTGTCCCCCCGCCGAGCCTCTTCATCAATTGGGCTGGGGCTTTCGATTATTGTTATCTTCCTCTATTACATCCTAACTTTTATCAGCATGTCATTTGGTGAGTTGAAACTTTTGAGTCCCGGGATAGCCGCCTGGCTACCCAATATAATTACCGGTGGTATCGGCTGGTACATTCTTGCTAAGGCAACTAGCCGCTAATGATTAGTTTTGGCCTATCCACTATTTTACTGCTTTTAATAGTCGCCGGAGTTATTGCCTATGTTGGAGATAACCTTGGTCGCTCAATTGGCCGTAAAAGAATTTCCCTTTTTAAAATGCGACCGCGTCACACTGCCATTGCCTTTACAGTGGTTACCGGGGCTTTAATTGCCTTTCTGACCCTGACGCTTTTGCTAATCATCTCCACAGATGCCCGAACCGCTCTTTTTGGTCTGGAAAAATTAAAGACCGAGTTAAAACAAACCCATCTGGAATTGAACCAAAAAATCAGCGAAAAAGACCAGATTGATTTGGCCCTAAGAAAAGCCGGCCTTGAAATCCGGTCTCTTGAGCAAACAAAAAAGAAACTCAATGAACAAGTAAATATTGCGCAACACGCAGATCTATTATTTAAGGCCGGAGATACAATTGTTACTTCACTGATCAATGCCGGTCCAGAACAAGCTAAATTAGAGCTGGGACTTAAACAAATCTTATCCGCAGCAGATGCCTACATACGGGGACTGGGTATCGAAAGCAGCCAACAGCTCCTTTTTATCTCCCCACAAAATTTTGGGCTGACCGTTAAAACTCTCCAGCTAAGCCAGGAACAGCAAATCATCAAAGTAATCGCCAATAAAAACACTATCTGGGGAGACCCGGTTGAAGTTTACTTTGAAACCCTGACTAATAAATTGATTTACAAAGCCAAACAACCTGTTGCCCAAATTGAAATCAAGCCCGGGTTGTCGCAACCAGAGATTGAACAGAAAATAAAAGCCTTTTTAGCCCACCTTAATAATCTTGGCAAGGCAGCCGGCATTGCCCCTGATACCAAAGGTTCGGTTGGTAGCATTTCTTACTCTAATATTTTCTCTTTAGCAGAAAAGATTGCCGGGACAAAAACCTCTGTTATCGTGCAAGCAGTGGCCAAAGATAATATCTATACTATCGGTCCTCTGGAAATTGATCTTAAAATTAAGCCATGATGATTTTAGCAATTGATCCGGGCAAAGATAAATGCGGCCTGGCAGTTTTAGAAACTGATGGCAAAGTTATAAAAAAAGAGGTCGTCCCCACTCCCCAATTCTCATTACACATTACTCATTACACATTACAACTAGATATCCAAACCATTGTTGTCGGTAACGGCACTTACTCAAAAGCTATTGATGAACAAATCAAACGATTAAACTTATCAATCAAAACAACTATTATCCCAGAAGAATTCTCCACGCTTGAAGCTCGCAAACTCTACTGGCAGGACCATCGGCCTAGGGGATTTATGCGCTTAATCCCCACTTCTCTACGCGTTCCACCGGTTCCCATTGATGATTATGCTGCCATAGTGCTGGGACAAAGGTTTTTGACTGACAAGAACATTTAGCTTATACTAAAAGAAAAACTAAGGGGGAAAACTCTATGTCAGAACCTAAAAAAGAACTTTTCGCCAAGATTAACGATCAAATGAAAACTGCTTTAAAGGCCAAAGACCAGGTCAGACTCTCGGTCCTTCGCATGGTCAAAAGCAAAATCCTTTATGTTAATGCCCGAGGTGATATGGCGGATGAAGAAATTATCAAAATCATCAATAAATACGGCAAAGACCTCAAAGAATCTATCACGGAATTTGAAAAAGTAGGCAAAGGCCAAGAAGCAGCGGAACACGAAAAAGAATTAGCAATTGTCAAAGAATTCCTGCCCCAAGAACTCTCTCCTGAAGAGATAAAAAACCTGGTTAGCCAAACCATTCAAGAAGTTGGAGCCAGCTCAATCAAAGAGATGGGTAATGTGATGAAGGCTGTGTTAGCTAAACAACCAAGCATTGACGGCAAAGTTGTTAGCCAGCTTGTGCGAGAAATCCTTAAATAAGGAGGATTTTCCTGTTATGCAAACATTAAGTTTAATTCTAATTGGCTTAGCAACGGGGATTATGAGTGGAATTTTCGGGGTGGGCGGCGGCAGTCTGGTTATTCCGGCTTTAATTTTAATTTATGGCCTCAACCAACATACGGCTCAAGGAACTTCTCTGGCCATGATGATTCCACCAATCAGCCTTTTAGCTGCCTGGCATTACTGGAAAAATGGTAATGTTAATGTTAGCTGGGCCGCACTATTATGCTTAGGCTTCTTATTTGGTGGGTTAATTGGCGCTTATCTTGCCAATATTATCCCTGATATTCAGCTGCGTAGAATCTTTGGTCTATATCTATTGGTCATATCAATTAGGATGATCTTATGGAATTAAATTAATGCCAAACTATGATCTTATTATCATTGGCGGCGGACCGGGCGGATATGTTGCGGCAATCAGAGCTGCTCAACTGGGAGCCAAAGTAGCTTTAATTGAAAAAGATCAGGTTGGCGGCACCTGTTTGAACCGCGGCTGTATTCCAACTAAGGCCATTATTGCCTGCATCAGCCTATATGAGCAGATCACAAAAGCTGCTAATTTTGGCATTAAGACAGATACTCCCTCCGTTGATCTCAAAACTGTAGTTGAACGAAAAGATAAGATAGTTACAAAACTAGTTATGGGCATTGAGTTTCTCTTACAGAAAAATAAGATTGAATTAATAAAGGGAACGGCCAAGGTTTTAGAGCCTGGGAAAGTAGAGATCGAGAAAGCAGATAGCAGAAAGCAGATAGTGGAAAGTAGGAAGATCATTCTGGCCTCAGGCTCCTCCCCCGCCCAGATCCCTGGAATAACGCTTGATTCGGATAAATTCCTCTGCAGTAATGATATTTTAAACTTGCAGCAAGTACCTGAAAAACTGGACATCGTTGGCGGCGGGGTCATTGGCATCCATTTCGCTCACATCTTTAGCACGTTGGGAACTCAAGTAACTGTCTATGAAGCCCTGCCAGAAATCCTGCCTGGTGTTGACGAAGAAATTGTGGTTTTGATTAAAAGAATCCTGAAGCGTAAAAAAATTAACCTTGTTACCAACAGCCGATTTGAAGCCGGTCAGTCCTGCGGAAAAACCTTGATTTGTGTTGGCCGGACTCCCAATACTCAAGGCTTGGAAACTTTAAACCTTAATATGGAAGGTAAAAGCATTACCGTCAATGAAAAGCTGGAGACAAGTATTCCGGGAATTTACGCGGTTGGCGACTTGGTCAGCAAAAAATTACTGGCTCATGTTGCTTATGAACAAGGCGCTATTGCGGCGGAGAATGCACTGGGAGCCGACAGAAAGTTTAGTTACGACTATATCCCCTGCGGCATTTATACCAATCCGGAAATCGGCCTAGTCGGTTTAACGGAAAAAGAGGCCAGAGAAAAGTTTAATAATATTAAAGTCGGTAAATTCCCTTTTGGGGCGTTGGGGATTGCGCAAGCCCTGGGAGAAATCGAAGGTTTTATCAAGGTGGTCGCTGATGAATCGGGGAAAATTCTTGGCGTTCACATTATCGGACCAGAAGCGAATAATATTCTTGGGGGGGCAGTGCTGGCAGTTAAGAATGGTTTAAATATTGAACGATTAGCAGAAACATTTCAAGCTCACCCCTCGTATCCAGAAGGATTGCAAGAGGCCGCTTTATGCGCTTTGAGTCAGGCTATTCACACTATTTGAAAAAGAATATTTTTTTTAACTAAAGCAGGTTTTTGGCAGCTGCCACCAACTCATTAACACCCAAAACATCCATACAGGTATTTGGGCTGTCGCAACTTTTCTTATAACAAACCGCACAGTTGACCTTGGCCAGTAATTTAGTACCTAACCCATACAATTCAATTTCTGTTGCCGAAGTCGGGCCAAAAAAAACTACCAGTTTTTTACCTAAAGCTATGCCAAAGTGCATAGCTAAGGAATCGGAACAAACCAGAACCTGGCACTGGTTAACAACGGCAGCAAAATTGCGAATGGAGTGAACTCCACCGTTTGGCATACCAGTTTCATGACAAATAATGGCATTGCGCTCTTTCTCGTCTGCTCCACCAAGGATAATCGAAACTAAACCGAGCTCTCTTTTGAGCTTATTAACAAGCTCAATCGTCTTTTCAACGCTTAAACTTTTAAGCGGCCAGCGTTTGCCTGCCCCGGTATTAATGCCAACAACCTTATCGGTCTTAGTAATTCCCAAATTTTTGACGAATTTTTGGCCATATTCAATTTCTTCCGGCGCCAGATTAAAAAAATAGTTGTTAACACTTATCCCTAACAGCTCGGACATGTGCTGCTGATAAGTTTTTCCGTTCCTCTTCTTTAAGCTATTGGCAGTTTCCAATCCAAACTTGGAGATAAGCGACATATCAAACCAACCAGAGGGAGTATAAGCAATCCTATTATCCCGCGTATACGCCCCAACAATTCCCATAGATTTAACCTCGGCAACAAATCGGCAAACATCCAAAGAATCCTCCAGGCCAATCACCAAATCATAAGAATCAACGGTTGAACGTTCTTCCCAAGTAAATATTTGCCTGATTATGGGAATATTTAAAAGAACCGGCTTAGCAGCCAGCGAAGTTAACCAATCAATCGAGCAATTTTCATACTTTTCCAACAAACCCGATAGAATCGATGATGTGCGAATAACATCTCCGATAGCTCCTAATTTTACTATTAATATACGCATGCTATAATCTATTCTAACATGATTTTGTGGCTCTTTTTAATCATTGTAAACGTTTTCAAGCTTTGGCTGGCTCGCTATTTGCCCCTGCTGGGCGATGAAGCCTATTATAATGTTTGGTCACAACACCTAGCCTTAAGTTATAACGACCATCCCCCAGCCATTGCTTATCTCCATTGGTTGGTTAATTTTGTCTCGGGCCAAAGTGAATTTGGCGTACGTTTGGCTGCCATTATAATAATCCTTGTTGCTACCTGGCTAATTTACTTGATCGCCAAAGAAACCTTTGATAAAAAAGTTGCGATTGCCTCTGCAATATTATTCAACTTAGTACCAACGTATTTTACCGGTGGACTATTCCTAACTCCCGAACAACCCCTACTAATCTTCTGGCTCTTAAGCACTTATCTAACAGTTAAATTATTCAAGACCCAGGACCCAAAACTTTGGTATGGACTTGGTTTATCCGTGGGGCTGGGACTGCTAAGTAAATACCCCATGATTCTATTTTTCCCCGGACTATTATTGTTTTTAATAATATCCAAAGAAAACCGGCCTTGGTTAACCAAGAAAGAGCCCTATCTAGCAATAATATTATCGTTACTGGTCTTTTCTCCGGTAATTATCTGGAACTGGCAACAAGGCTTTTCCTCTTTCCTATATCATGGTTCACGAGTCGGCTCACCCAACTATCTTTACAATCTACTCTACTTCCTTATTCTGCAGTTCCTAATGTTTTCCCCGCCTGTTTTTATCTTTACGTTTAGAACCTTTCTATTCGACTTTTGGAAGAATCTCAAGACACTAAGCGGTCAAACCCTTCTCTTGCTTAGTCTTTCCCTGCCAAGCTTCTTGGCTTTCCTTATTGTTAGCCCTTTCACCATGGTTGGCGGACATTGGACCACAATCTGTTACTTGGGCCCCATAATAGTTATCTGCCAAAGAATTTTAGCCCAGCCCACACCTTTTAAAAAATTTGGTTTTTGGTTCAATCTAGGGATTATCATTTCAATCAATATCCTCTTTGTCTCTTTTTATGCTTTTCTCTTCCCTCTCCCTGAAGAAATCAAAGCCAACGCTTACACTATTAATAGAGCACTTCCTCAATATATTCAGAGCAAACAAGTTGATTATGTTTTTTCTAATCAGATGGGGGTTGGCAGCCTAGTTAGCTTCTACGGAAAAACCCCCGTTCATCTGCGCAAAGGTTACTGGAAACAATTTGATATTTGGGGTGCCCCAGAATTAAAGCCGGGTGACAATCTGTTGTATTTTGTCTTTGGTGATCAAGACATGCCTAACAAATTAAAACCACTTTTTGCTAAAATAGAAGTTGATCCCAAGATAAGACTGTTTGCTAAAGACTCAAATATTCCCCAAGAGACAAAAGCTATCCTCTGTCGCGGTTTCAAGGGAGGAATCCTGCCATAGTTGAATTATCAATTGTGATCCCAACCTATAATGAAAGGGATAATGTTCGACCCCTAACAGAAAAGTTGTTTTCGGCCTTTAAAGAAACGCATATCTCAGCTGAGCTGATTTTTGTAGATGATAATTCACCAGATGGCACAGCTGCTGAAGCGTATAAATTGGCCCAAACCCTGCCGATTCGCGTTATTAAACGAATAGACCAAAAAGGCCTCGGTTCAGCAATAATAGACGGCATAAACGCTGCCCAAGCCCCAATTATTGCTGTTATGGACGCTGATTTAAGTCACCCCACTTCCGCTATTCCAGCCATGTTCAAGATTGTTAAAAGCAACCAGGCCCAACTAGTTATTGGCAGTCGCAAAGTTAGCGGCGGCGGCACCTCCGATTGGATCTGGTATCGCAAATTTATCCACTGGGTTGCCCGCTCAATCGGTTCTTTCTTAACCCCGGTTAAAGATTTAACTTCTGGCTTCTTTATGTTTGATAAGCAGATAATTGACGGAGTTAAATTAGAAGCTAAAAGCTGGAAGATCGGCCTAGAAATCATGGTTAAAGGGGACTTTGATAAAGTAGTCGAATATCCGATTGTTTTTGTGGAGCGTGAAGCAGGCAAAAGTAAAATGAGTGTCAAGGAAGCGGTTAAGTACCTCTGGCACGTAGCTTCGCTAGCTTGGTGGAAAATTAGATGCCGTTAGCCTTAATAATATTTTTAGCCTTAATGTCTCTGGCTCGCATTCTTCTCGGGACTCTTTTCCCAGTTACCGCCGACGAATCATATTATTGGCTCTGGTCAAGACACCTGGCACTTTCTTACGTTGACCATCCGCCAATGGTAGCTTATGTCAATTTTCTTTTTACTTTTGGCCAACCAATTCTCTTCACCCTAAGGCTGGCAACTACTCTTATTGCCTTATTAGTTAGCATTGTCGTCTACTTTTTAGCAAAAGAAGTCTATAACGAGAAAATTGCCTTTTGGTCAGCGGTTCTTTTTCAAATCATCCCCCACTTCCTAGTAATTTGGCTAACAATGTTCGTTGAACTCCCTTTAGTTCTTTTCTGGACTACCGCACTACTAACTACTGTGTATATTGTAAAGAGAAACAAAACCACACTTTGGTATCTCTTAGCAATAATCATCGGTCTGGGCTCACTATGCAAATACACCATGTTTGTCTTCTGGCCCAGTCTAGCCTTATTTTTCCTCATAGTTCCGGAACAACGCTTTTGGCTTAAGACCAAAGAACCTTATCTCTGTTTTATTATCTCTTTATTGTTTTTTACACCGGTTATCTATTGGAATAGTTTATATAATTTTGTTTCTTTCACTTTTCATGGAGCAAAAACAGTTGGTGATAGTTTTGGAAACAACTTCCTCCCATTTATCGCTGACCAATTAGTTCACTTTTCACCATTTTTAATTTTCGCCCTGTTTGGCGCTTACAAATATGCTCTAAAACAGAACAAGGAAACTAGACTACTCTTTTCCTTCTCCTTCGTTCCTCTTTTCCTCTTCCTAATCCTTTCACTAAAAGTCAAAGTTTGGGCCCACTGGCCAGCAATTGGCTATATTGCCGCAATCCCATTAACAATTAACTACTTAATGGAACAAAAGAAAAAATGGCAACTTTTCATCACTTGGATTGGCCTGTTTAGTTCTCTCGTTATTATTATGCTCTTGTTTGTCACACCAGGAGTATTACTCCATCAGCAGGAATACTCTAAGAATTACGAGCTCGACAAATTAATTCCAGAAAACACTAAGGTTTTTTCACAAACCAACGTTTCCGCGTCCCTTCTTGAGTTCCACCTTAACCGACCAACTTACCTGGCCATCGGTTTTCTTAAAAGGGGTGCGCCTTGGGGTGAAAAACAGTATGATATTTGGGGCATTCCCAATTTAACGTCCGGAGAAACTGTTTGTTATTATGGGGAAGACAATAAAGAGTTTAGAGCTGAAGTTAAAAAATACTTTAAAAACATTGCCGACACAGGTTGGCAGCTAAATTTAGTTGAAGATTATATTAATCGCTATAAGATACTTAGGCTGGAAGGATTTAAGGGAGGGAAAGCCCACCCTTAGTCAAATCAACAATGAACCGATTAATAACAAAGAATAATTTATCATATTTAAATCAATGTCGCGAAGCGACACATTGTTATTAATTGAGAAATTGTTAATTATTAATTTATAAAATGAAAGATATATCAATCATCATCATTAATATCAACAATAGCCAACTTCTCAAAGAGTGCCTGCAATCAATTGAGAAGAGTTCTCCCCAAGCTAGCCTGGAAATAATCGTGGTCGATAATGGCTCAACTGATGGCTCACAGCAAATGATCAAAACTGATTTTCCTCAAGTGCGGCTGATGGCCAACCAAGAAAACCTCGGTTTTGCTAAAGCCAACAACCAAGGTCTGCGCGTCTGCCAAGGCCGCTATGCCCTGCTCTTAAACAACGACACAATTGTTAAGGCTGGCGCCCTTGATCAAATGGTGAAATTTATGGACACAAATCCCCAAGCTGGCGCTTGCGGCCCCAAACTTTTAAACCTCGATGGCACCATTCAGCGGCAAGGGGGCTTATTGGGTAAAAGATTTTACTTTTCCACAAAGCCAATAACTGTAGACTTTGTGATCGGCGCCTGCTTGATGGTTAGAAAAGAAGTTATTGATCAAGTTGGTCTGATGGATGAAAACCTCTTCTTTTATAACGACGACCTTGACTGGTGTCTGTCAATCAGAAAAGCCGGCCATAAAATCTATTTCCTCCCCCAAGCCGAAGTTATCCATTATGGCGGTTATAGCAGTAAAACTTTTAACCCTCAACTGTTTATTGAGGGGTTTAAGGGCGGCCTCTATTTCTGTAAAAAACACTACGGCACATTAGCTTATAATGCGTATCGCTCCCTCCTCCTAATCCTGCTTCTGATCCTGTCCCTTTCCCCCAACGGGGATAGGCGTAAGGCTTACAGGGAAATTATCACCATTGCCCGGCGTGGACAAATTCCCAATCCCATGGTAAAATAGTTTCCGTATGAAAGAAAAGATTCATCCAAGATATTTCGAAACCACGGCAACTTGTGCCTGCGGTAAAGTTTTCCAGGTGGGCTCTACCAAAGAGAATCTGCGGGTTGATATCTGTTCGGCCTGCCATCCACTTTTCACCGGCAAAGAAAAAATGCTTGATATTGAAGGCCGCGTCCAAAAGTTTAAGAAAAAATACGCCAACGTTACTCCTCGTAAGAAAGCTCCGGTTAAAAAGAAGAAAGCACCTGCCGGCAAGAAGAAGTAGCTGGCTCCATAAGGTTGTTTCATGCTGCTTAAAAAGCTAGTCAACATCCAAAAACACTACCACGAGCTGGAAACTAATCTCAGCTCCCCGGAGATCATTACAGACCGGGAAAAGTTTCAGTCCTTTTCCAAAGAATTAGCCGCCCTAAGAGAGCTCTTTGAAAAAGCCCAGGAATACCAAAAAGTTTCCCAAGAAATAGCCGAAGCTCAAGAACTAGCTAACGACAAGGACATGCAAGAGTTAGCTGAAGCTGAGCTAAAGGAATTGGAAACTAGGAAATTGGAATTAGAAAAGGAGATCGAGATCCTCCTGATCCCCAAAGATCCCTATGACGAGAAAAATATTATCCTGGAAATTAGGGCTGGCACTGGCGGAGAAGAAGCCGCCCTTTTTGCCGGTGAGCTTTTGCGCATGTACCTGCGCTTTGCCGAGAGAAACGGTTTGAAAACAGAAATGATGGAATCTAATCCTACCGGCTTGGGCGGCTACAAAGAAGCAATTATTAATATCATTGGCAAGGGGGCTTATAGCCTCTTGAAATTTGAAAGCGGCACCCATCGAGTTCAGCGAGTGCCCAAAACCGAATCAGGCGGCCGCATCCACACCTCAGCAGCGACCGTGGCCGTGCTGCCGGAAGCTGAAGAGGTTGATATTAAAATAGAACCCAACGACCTGCGAATTGATATTTACCATGCTTCCGGGGCTGGCGGACAAAATGTTAATAAGGTTGCCTCTGCTGTTCGTCTCACCCATTTACCAACCAACACTGTTGTTGCTTGCCAAGATGAACGCTCGCAGCTGCAAAACAGGGCCAAAGCCATGAAGATTTTGCGGACCAGAATCCTTGAAGCAGAGCAGGAAAGAGAGCATCAGAAACGGGTTGAAGCCCGCAGAATTATGGTCGGTTCCGGTGATCGTTCCGAAAAGATTAGAACTTACAACTTCCCGCAAGGGCGCATAACCGATCATCGCATCGGTTTTACTACCTATCGCTTAAATGATGTTCTGGATGGAGATCTAAAAGAAATGATTGACGCCTTGACCACTGCTGATCGGGTGGCGAAACTAGCCAACCTGCCTGCCGGCAGGCAGGGATGAAATGACCGAAACCTGGACCATCACTAAACTCCTGGATTGGACTACTGACTATTTTAAAAAAGCTCAGATTGAATGGCCCCATCTTGAAGCAGAAATTCTCTTAGCTCATAGCTTGGGATTAAAAAGGATTGAGCTCTACACTCAACATGAAAGGGCTCTCTCCAAAGAAGAGTTGGCAAACTTTAAACTCTTAATCAAACGCCGCAGTCTGCATGAGCCAATTGCCTATATAACCGGCTATCAACCATTTATGGTGCTGGATATTATAGTAGATCAAAATGTTCTCATACCCCGTCCGGAAACCGAGCAAATGGTAGAAATAGTTATAGAACTCGTAACCCGCAACCCGCAACTCGTAACCATAGCCGACATCGGCACCGGCTCCGGCTGCATCGCTGTAACCTTGGCCAAATATCTGCCTCAAGTGAAAGTGATTGCCATTGACTCCGCCCCTCAAGCCATTGCAGTTGCCCAAAAGAACGCCGACAAACATCAAGTTAGCAATCGTTGTCAGTTTATAATTGGTAATTTACTCGAACCGTTAACAGAAAAGATTGATCTGATTATTTCTAATCCCCCTTATATTCCAACTGCTATAATCGAAACCCTTGAAACCAATGTTAAAGATTTCGAACCAAGACAAGCACTAGATGGAGAAAGAGATGGTTTGGATTATATTCGACGACTTATCAAAGAGAGTCCGCAACATTTAAAAGAGAACGGGCAGTTAATTCTTGAATTTGGGATTGATCAGGCAGAAGAGATAAAAAGATTAGCTCAACAATCATTTAGAGAAATAAAGATAATTAGAGATGCCTCGGGGAAAGCACGATTTCTTTTAGCGCAGTTATAATTTTAGGATCAATTGGCTGGCCATAACCAGACTTGCAGTTACCTGTTTCAACAATTTCAAAGGCTGCCTCAGCTGTAAAAAAATAACCACTTCTATTCGCCCGAGGACTAGTTAAGGCATCAAAAATATCTGCCGCAGCTAAGATTTGACTTTCTATTGCTACTTGTTCATCTGGTCTGGTTTTTAAAATTACACCATGATAAAGATAGCCTTGACGATAATGATGGTCCCTGATTATCCTTGCTTCTGCCTGCAAGCTTCTAATTGCGCCAACAATCTCCACTCCAACCATTAAGTGATGCTCTTTTGTTTTTAGATCGTCACCCTCCCACTGCCCTTCCTTAAAGAGGATAGCCGGATCAATAGCTACTTTACCACAATCGTGCAGTAGAGCAGCTCTCCTAATTATTTGCACTTTCTGAGTTGGTAAACCAAGTCTTGTTGCTATCTCTGCCGCTAAATCAGCCGTTCTCTCTTGATGAGAAGCAAGCCTAGGTTTTTTAATTAAACCCAGCATTACAGCCGCATCATCATAAAAACGGCTGGCTTCCAAAAAACAATCGGCAACAACATTAGGGCCAAAATATTTATTGCTGTTAGCCAGCCTAACAAATTCTAGAACCGCATTAAAAATCGCTTGTTTGGCTGCCATTAAATCGCCCTGGCTTAAATGGAATCCAACTTCGGTGGCCAAAAGCGGCTCTGACATATGTTTAAACAACCACAGGCCATTTGTTTCTAAGGCTTCTTGGTGGGATTTAACACCTCGAACCATTGGCTCGGCTAAGACTATTCTTCTTGGTTGTTGTCTAATTTGGGTCATTATCTTCCTCGTATTCTGCCTATCAGACCAGCCAAAATGCCTTTCTCCCTTTGTCTTATTTCCTCAAAGCGATTTTTTGCATCCAAAACGAATGGCAATGCCTTAAATTCTTCGGTAACTCTCCTAATTTGTATCTCATCTATTTTTGAACAATTTAAAAATAGAAAAACAATTTTTTCTTTGTCGTCACCCAAATCCGCCGGTTCAATATTGTCCCTCGGCCCAATTGTTAAGCCTAGTTTTTCCAGTCTTGCTGATGTCCGGGATAAGGTTCCAGCTTCTTTTTTAACAATCAGTTCGAGTACCATTGTTCTTTTATATCCTGGTTTTTCCGGGATTTTTCCCTCATTTCTCACACGAAAAGCTTTAAAAGCTTCAACGAAATCTTGTGGATTCAAGAAGCCAAAGCCCATTAAATAGTAAAAGTCTTCCAGACTAAGCACTCTGGCTCCGTCCTCCAGCTCGTCTTTTAACAAACTTTGACTCCATTCAGCTTTCGCCTGCTCGGTTGAAAATATTGTGCCAATCTCTTCGGAGCTAAATTGACGCTCCAAAGCTTTGCTCCTTACGGAACCATCCAAATTGTGTTGCCAAAAATGAGCCATAAAATGGCGAAAAAACCGACTGCCCTCCAAATCTTTGTCGCCAAGTAAAAGCGGGGCCAAAGATGAATTGAGTACTTGCCGTCCGCCCTCAACCAAGATCGATCTATTTTCTACCGTATCAAGATGCCGATATGAAGCCCTTAAGGAGCGAACGGTTAGCTGATTGTGACAGGCCCAAAACCTGCGTGCATCATAGATTGGCTCCTCTGCCAAGGTAAAACTAAGCACTTCACCGCTCCGAAGAGGAAAATTAAGTCCAACTCGCTGTCCTCCCATATAGGCCAAAGCATTCCCCCTTTTCCCTGCCTCTATCCTGGCTGGAAGTGAAGTATGAAAACAGGCCGCCGCATCCAAAACTGTCGGCGCTTCACCGTTCTTTCCTCTTGGCACATTGTGAACATTTCCATGCGGATCAAGAACAGTAACTTCTCCAATTAATCGTTCCGACGCCTGGCCAATCTGAGCGGAAGAAAGCCCTTCTTGAGCGGCAAAATCAGCAACATTACGGAAATATCCCACAGCAACCCTGTGCCAAAGAGGGTAGAAAGCTGCTCCAGCCGCAACCCCATTTGTCGCCCGCAAATATCCGGCCCGGTCAAAAAATTTAAGTCGAATAGCATACTTACCAAATATAAAATGACCACCTAAGGCTTGGTAGAAAGGAGCTTTTTCTTCATGGTTGAGACCGTCCCTATATGTTCCAGTAACATGTCTCAATGCTTTTGAAAGACACCAAAAGGCTAAGGCTTCTGCATCTCTTTGAGAGGAATCAACCCTAACAGCAAAGGATAACAAATCAATTGGATGTACTCGGAAAATATCATCGCCACGATGTTTATTCCAAATATCCCACAAACAGCGGGGACGATTAAATATTTTTACGTTAAAACCAGCTTTTCTTAAAATATCACTTATAGCCCCTCTAGCCTGCTCAATATCTTCCTCATGTTCATTTAATTTGTCCCCCCGTTCTTTTAGCAAAGGCCAGTAGATTTCTGGTTCTAGGTCTCTCATCGAAGTATCTAGCAAGATGGAACGCCACTCCCACAAACCTAATCTCCAGGCTGCCGGAGCAAAAACCTGCCTGGTTTCCCTTGATTTATCTTGTCTAGTTTCAGGCTTCTGCCAAAACCAATCCAATTGATTATCAACCCTATCACCTAACTTCACTACGGCTATACGATTGTCTCCACTACATTGCTCATTCCAATGAGCCAAAGTCTTCTCTCTTTCTCTAATCAGCTTAGTTACTCCATCAACGACTCGATCTAACTCCTCAGCAAAGCCCGGATGCTGAGATAAGTATCTATAACATAGTTCGGTAAAACGAGTAAAATTGCCCCGAAAAACATCTTCTTTGGTATCATGCAGAAACGCTACACAAGCAGTTAGAACGTCGGGAGCTGCCGCAATAACACGGTTGGTCACTCGTGACGGATGATTAATATATGGCTCACCACTGCGTCTGGTCTTTTTTTCTGCCTTTTCATGAGCTTCAATTGCCCACCTTCCGGCAATAATTAACGGCTCGACCTCTGCTCGTGGGTTACGCCATAAAACACGTCTCGCTAAATGATCGACTGCCTTATATTGTTCAGCTCGAAGTTCTTCGGGGTCAAACTTTATTTTCTGGTCAAACAAAGGGGAGCCGGCATAGCGCAAAGGAGCGGTTAGGGGAAGTGTTCCCTCACGCCGCATCATTTCCACTCGTCCTCGATCCTCTGAACGTAAACCTTCCGGCCAAAGAATCACACTTCTGGGATCCCTCTTTTCATAAAAATATGGATTAAGTCCTACACTCATACACCTCTTCTTCGCTGCTTTGGGGCTGAAATTTCAGTCTTTTAGCAGAATTTTAAAAAAGGTTATAGTATACTAAATATATGTCTCAACAAGACAAAATCAAAAAAGCCGCTAAAATATTAAAATCGGGGGGCATTGTTGCTTTCCCGACTGAAACAGTCTTTGGTCTTGGGGCTTTGTTGACCGAAACAATAGCTATTAAACAAATATTTAAAATAAAAAAACGGCCAAAGAATAAGCCTTTACAGGTTTTAGTCGCCAATCTCAAGCAAGCCCGGGAGCTAGGAGAATTTAGTATTCAAGCGCTTAAGCTAGCGAAAAAAAACTGGCCCGGTCCACTAACCTTAGTTGTTCACAAAAAAAATGCTGTACCAAAGATCGTGGTTGGCGGAGGAAATAAAGTTGGTTTGCGGATTCCTAAACATCGGACAATTTTAACTCTGATAAAGGCTTGTGGACCAATTGCCGCAACATCTGCCAACTTCTCTGGGGAAGAGCCGGCCTTAAACGCTAAAACCGTTAAGGCTTTGTTGGGGAAAAAAGTTGATTACACCCTACCCGGAAAAGTAAAGCTGGGTTTTGCCTCAAAAGTAATTGACACTACTAACAAAAATAAAGTCCTGCGCGCTTAGTGAACTAAGTAAGCCTTGTTCTTTTCATATTCTGCTTCCATTTTATTTATCTTGTCCGCAGATTTTTCTTCTAAAACATCAACACCAATTATATACGGAGTAACAAAAACTATTAATTCTCGTTTATCTTTGGTGGTAACTGTTCTTCTAAAAAGTGTCCCTAATAAAGGGATATCCATTAAAAAGGGAATGCCATAATCATTCTGAGTCTCTTTATCCCGTAACAACCCACCGATGACAAAAGTTTGGCCATTCTTCACTACAACCTCATTTTCTGTCTCAGTGGTATTTTCACTAGGCAGACCATTGGTTACTTCCCCATCGCTGATCTTGGGAGCAACTTGCATCCGAATATACCCGGCCTTAGTAACGTATGGCGTAATGGTCAAGGCTGTGCCAACCTCAAGAAAGTTAACCTGTTCCGTTGTCTGGGTTTGACTGGTAACCGTGGTTTTATAACCCAGTTTCTGACCGATTAAGATAGTAGCCTCTTTATTACTTAGTGTAGTAATGCGAGGAGTGGCAAGAGTATTGGTTTTACCGGCTAATTGCACGGCTGATAGATATGCTTCAAAATTACC
Source organism: candidate division WOR-1 bacterium RIFOXYB2_FULL_42_35 (assembly GCA_001771545.1). Taxonomy (GTDB): domain Bacteria; phylum Margulisbacteria; class WOR-1; order O2-12-FULL-45-9; family O2-12-FULL-45-9; genus XYD2-FULL-41-8. Next base: position 41,553 of record MEUC01000012.1, read on the forward strand.
GGTCAGCACATGTGCATAAAGGCCCTGTGCCCCGGTATCGGTTGTTTTTCCTGCCAACCCGGTAGTTTGAACTGTATTATTACTATTGGTTGGACTGGTATATTTACCGTCAATCCCAATGGTCCCACCCCCGGTGTGGCGAACCTCAATCATCTTAACTTCGATCATAACCTGGGTAGGCGGCACATCAAGCTCTTTAATCAAATCTTCTAAACGTGGCAAGTAGTCTGAGCTGGTTTGCACTACCAATACATTGTAAGTATCATCTTCAGCCACCGAGCTGCCAGAGGGAAGGATATTGGTAATTAAGGTCTTGATATCTGAAGGCCTGGCGTGGTTTAAATAATAAGTGCGCAAAATTTTCTTGGTAGAAACAAAAATAGTCCCCTTTTCCTCAAACCAATCAAGTCCCTTACTCTTTAAAACCGCCTCCAAGCCTTCTCTTGGCTCAATCCCGGTAAAAGTAACCGTTACCTTGCCCATGACATCATCCGAGGCCACAATGTTAGTACCGGTGGCTTTAGCAAAAATCTGCAGCACGGACTTGATCTCGGCATCCTGTAAATTAAGAAAAATTTTCCCGTCTTTTGAGGAAACATTCTTGGCCGCAAAAGTTTTATCTCCCCCCCCCAACCAACACCCTACTACCAATAACAAGACCAGAATCACTATTGTTTTCTTCATTATAACTGTGCCTCCAATTCCAAGATTTTAGTTTCATTGCCCTTCATAAGCCAAACCTTTGTTTTGCTAATACCGGTTACCCGCCAACCAGCCACTTCCCCACCAACATTGGCAGTCTGCCCGGAAATAAAAGCTACCCTGGTCCCTTCGCTCACCCAAATCCCTTCTAAAACCGGATCATTCCCTTCTTTTTTGCCGCTCGTTTCACTAACGGCATCCTTGCGCTGTGCCGATGTTCTTAGTGAAAAAGGATCTGTTAGCCTAGTATCATCAACAACCTCCTCTTGAACGACTACTTCGGTTGATTTATCAAGCAGGGGCGGCTGTGTCACAGTTGTCTTAACCGGAATTGCTGTTTTTTTACCCGAATTAAAGATAGTCGGCCAAAGTGCATAAATAATCACCACGACCAATAAACCGACTAAAATTGTTTGCTTATTGGCTTTCTGTAATTTTATTTTTTCAAAAAATGTTTTTATTTTTTCCAACATCAATAATACGCTCCTAACTCCATATCAATATTTAACACTGCCCGATCAGATCCCCCGCCACTGATTTTCAATGATTTGACAATTATGTCGACATCTAGCTTTGGTAAAACTTTCAAGAAATTATATAAAGATTGATAGGAACCGGAACACATAAGACTAAATTGGACTTCCCGCCCCTCACCTGCTAATGGCTTAATAAGCATTAGGTCTAATCCTGATTGAGATGAAGCAGAAGAAAGATAACTTAAAATTCTGATCGTCCACTGCTCTCTGGAAACAACCTTCTGGGAAATACCTGCCGGTTTTTTCTCCAGCATTTGCAGGACTTTTACTCTGGCCTCGTCAGCCGTCAGCCTAATTTGGGCCTGATTGAGCTGCCCTTTAAGCTTACTGATTTCATCCCACTTTGGGCCCAAAAGAAACATATAAGAAACATACATGACGATAAAAACCGTACCGGCAATTAATATTTTATTGTCCCGATTGTTTAAATTCATCTTCATTCCGGCCATTGATTGTTTTTCCTTTAAATATTTACCAGTGCCTTGATCTCAAAACTAAAAGCGTCCTGTAGATAGGCATTACTCTTTGTTGCCTGCAACATTTTAACCTCGGTAAAATATTTAGAAGCAGATAAGCCTAAAACAAATTGTGAAAGAATCTCTTCCGCAGTCTGCCCTCTATCAAAACTCATCCCAACAATATTTATGGTCGTTGGGGTAAGCTGCATGGAGGTAATAACCACGCCCGCAGGAACAATTTGGCTAATTTCCCTAAAAATCCTAGGGGTTTTAGAACTGCGCTGTTTTTCTAAACTCAAGGCATTACCACGATTCTGCGCTTCGGCAGCAGATTGTTGCAACTCAGCCAACTTGGCAATCATCGGTTTATATTCGTTAATTTTACTATTAGTGTAATCGAGTTGATTTTGTACCGACATCCCCTGCCAAGCAAAGGGGAGATAGAACAACCCTAAAAACAAGCTCAAAGCCAGGGCAACATAGTGGGGCTGGAGAAATTTCTTAATTAAAGTCTGTAAGCGGTTTTTAATCTCTTCCGGAACTAAATTAATTTTACCTGTCCACACTAAAGCCGCCCCGATGGCTGTAGAAAGCTTAGGCAAAGCCTTTTCAAAATCAGCTTCATCGGTTAGCTTGCCTTGATACAATTGTTTATCAACAGCTGCCGGCGTCTCGACAGGAATGCCCAATCCCTCGGACAGAAAAAGAGCCAGGTTTGGAGTCATGGCACTCCCACCGGTCAAGATAATTTTATCTATGACAGCTTCGCCGGATTGTCCTTTATAATACTCGAAGGTCCTCATTACCTCATCCCGGATACGTTCTAAGGCTGGCCTCACCATTGCCTGTAGCTGATTAATGGGGATTTGGCCAATCTTGGGATATTTTTCCAAATCCAGAGGAACCCCAAATTCGGTTTTTATCTTTTCCGCTGCTTCAGCGCTTATCTCCATGCGGCCTTCCGGAGAAACCAAAACTCCCGACATTGCCTGGGTAATATTTTCCCCACCAATATTAAGTTCCCGGTTAAAATCAAGCTGCCCTTTATTTAAGATGCTGATATTAGTGGTGCGCTTACCCATATAGATTAAAGAAAACACTTTATCTTTATTCTGCTCAACCTCTTTGACAAAAAGCTTCTCCAGAACATCAGGCACAACAGTTATGGCCTGTAATCTTAAGCCGGCTTTATTAATTACATACTGAACATTGTCAAAAACTTTTTTATTAATACAGGCTGCTACATATAGGCTATTGTCTCCGGGCAAACGGTAATAATCAATCAAGGCTTCTTCCATGGAAAAAGAAACCTCTTCGCTGAACTTCCACTTGATGCCGTCAGCCAGTTCAGCAGAGGAAACCCCAACCAGATTGAATATTTTTACAACTGCATCACTGCCACCAATCACCACTGCAGCTTCTTTACCCTTAAAACCCCTCGTTTCGATCAGTTTGCGTAAAGCATCTGCCTGAGCATTTTCTTTTTCCGGGTGTTTATCATTCAAGGCATAGGGGATTTCGCTGCAGGCCCAATGAAGGAGAGCAACCGCTTCCTTGGTTTCTTCAAGTTCAACCACCTTAACAGAAGAAACACGCAGGTCAATACCGAGGATAAAATGGGATTTTGGCATTGGAACTATTATATAGAATGCACGGTTTTTGTCAATAAACTTCTTGCCAGGAGGAGGGATAGGCAGTAACAGCTTCTTCGGATAAACCTGGCGGCGGAATAGTAGGTAAAAATGACTCGGCCCAGTCTATATCAGACAGGCAAGTATTGGAAAGCAAAATTGTCCTGATTTCATCAGCCACAACTGAGCCGCTAATTCGGCCTCCTACAGATAAAATAACAGGACAAACACGCGAATAGACAATCCCCGTCATCCCCCCAACCAGAAAACGAACACTTTGGCTGGAATCATTACAATCATTAATAATACTGCCATGGAATATGTCGGAAGTAAAATCCACATCTACCACCAGATTGCTGCTGCCAGTCGCATCCGGTGGAATATAAATAATCGAATTATCTCCCAAGTTGCTACCAAACCAACTAAGCGACACCCTGTTTTTTGACATAACTAAAACATCTTCGCTATTAACAAAACTACCCAAGAACTTGGTAAATTGACAACGGCCATTTTTAGAGTATAAATGTGTCCCACTAAAAAAATCTGCCGAGTTAGAACCCCAGGGCCCAATGTCGATTTTATTCTGGGCAACAAGGGCAATTGTTTCTCCTGTATTGGGAACAACATAGATATCTCCATTAACATCAATATCTCCCCGAGAAACCAACTCTCCGGAACCACGGACCGTTAAGCCGCCCGACAAATTAATCGTAATGCTTTCAAAGCTAACGGTCTCTCCATTTAAAGTTATAACATGATTTGTACTTCCCCAGGTATAAGCAGGGGCAGCAACAGTAGGAATAATTGAGTCATAGTAACTAATTAGATTAGTGTAATAAGTATTATCAAGGAGAGGAAAAGCAGGAAAAGAGGACAAAACTTCCCAAGTATATGTCCCTGAACCTGTAACTCTGTGACCCGGACTGACATAGATTGTTCCACCTGTTACTCCGGAATTTGAGCTGACATCAAAATTACCTGCACCAAAACAATTGCCGGTTATGTTTGAGCTAAATAACCAGCTACCAAGATCCAAAGTGGTTGCCCCAGCCGAATTATTCCAATACAAAGCATAATTAAAAGCTTCTGGTAATGTGTAGGCACGATAAAAAGTTTGCTGGATTGTACGGGTAACACTATTAGCAGAACCGGCCGGATAAGTTCCCGTAACCCTCAACAAAGCAAGATTAGCCTCCGTGGTTAAGTTTTGCACCGTAAATGACCCGCCGGCAAAATTCTTGCTTAGCGCGGTAAAAGTACGCCAATCACCCTTGCCCTCCAAAGAGGAAGCAACTGCAAATTGCAAGCCTGCTTCGGCAATAAAAAATGCCCGCAATGAGTTATAGTGCCTGACAATCTTATCGGAATCAGTCGTAATAAGGGTTGAAGTTGAAAGCACTAAAAAAGTTGTAATAAGAACAACAAAAATTGCCAGGATAATACTGAAACCAGCAGATTTCTTCGGTTGGAGATTTTTTATTCCTTCCTGATAACCAATCATTCAAGATTCCTTATTCTGGCAGCAGATTCCACCACAACCTTACCTTTCCCCTTAGCCGTAGACAGTCTGATTCTCACAACCCTCATCTCCGCTGTGCCTGTTGCTACTCCACCATTAGCATCAAGATAGGAGATAAGCAATCCTCCGGGCGTTTGCAGATTATTTAAGAGTAAATCGTTGTTACGCACTAATGCCTCTCCACTTTGAGAAAAATTAACGATCTCATCATCAATGTCAATAAATTCTACTTCTGTGGAGGTATAAGTAGTAATACTTGCGTTACTTTTGATCCGTTTAATTTCCTTGACCATCTTGAAGAGGGCAGAATGTGTCGAACTCGACAGCTTCTTTTGATTTGAAACAAATGACCAGGCACTAACAGTCTCCGAAATATAGGTTGAAAAAATCATTAGGAGGATCGATGTAATTGTCATGACGATAACACTTTCAATCAGAGTAAACCCCCGCAGTAAAGGGCTGGATTTTTTCATTCCCTTTGGTGTGAGGGTGAAACCAGCTAATAATCTTCGTGTATTATACATCTATCCTTTAATAATCACTCCTGATTGATTGCAATTGAATCAAATTGCTTAAATCAGGATGACCAATATTAACCTGTATTCTCTTATAGCCTGTTGGGCCAGTAACTACTGTATCCAAATCAGAGGCAGCAACATAATCAACATTAACAGAAGAGCTATAAGCGCTTAGGTCACCAGAATAACTTACCTGCGCTTCATCAGTCAAAACCGTAAAGCTCTGAGCCATCACCTCTTCAAGCTTTCCTTCAGCTAAAGATTGCGCCACAGCAAAAGTATCCAGACTAGAACCTTTTACCCCTGCAGTGATAAAAATAGCTATTGCACCATAGACAAAAACAGCAATAACAACCATAGAAACAACCAGTTCTATAATTGTAAAACCTTTTTTAGACATTAAAATCTTTTCCCTTTGCTTACTACTGAATATACACTTTCCCCGTATTTGGGGTTATTCTAATTTGTTTGGTTAATCCTTTGTATTGCAAAGTTATAACTGCCTCTGCAGTTAAAACAGAGCCATTACGATCATTATATGGGGCTCCTAGGGGGCTAAACTCTATCTTATCTCCACCACCTGGAATAGACACATCACTGATTACCACTCCAGCAAAGTAGTGATCCAAGTTAACCACAAAATCACTTTTTAGGTGAGATGGGTTAAAGAGAATGGTATCAACCAATCCATCAGTCTGATAAATCTGATAGTTGTTAGCAGCTAACGGCAAGGTAGTTGTGGTCGTCGTGCTAATTGTCGTTGTTGTAGTCGTCGTGGTCGTAGCTACTGTTGTAGTCGTCGTGCTTGAAGTAGTGGTTGTAGTCGTTGTGGTTACGATCGTCGTTGTTGTTGTTCCCCCGGTAGTCGTCGTGCTTGAAGTAGTGGTTGTAGTCGTTGTTGTTGCTCCCCCGGTAGTTGTCGTGCTTGAAGTGGTGGTTGTTGTGGTTGTGGTGGTGGTCGTTGTGGTGGTCGTTGTGGTGGGAGACCCTCCTCCAAAAGCCCAAACAGGAGACTCAAAAAACCCGACCAAGTAATTTGATAAGTCTTTTTCTAAAAAGACTACACTGCCAACACTAAACTCAATTCCATACCATTTAGAATCACTCAAGGCTAGACTGCGAGCATATTCGATATCAGCCTGTACCTTTTGAGTTGCAGCGCTGAGTCGTATGGTGGATTGAGAATTAGTAACACGCACATAACCAATTGTGGAAATAATGGCTAAAACAACAACTACAACTATCAACTCAAAAAGGGTAAAACCATTTTTCTTGCAGAAAAACATACTTCTAAATTCCTTTTAAAAACTGGGCAAACTGGCGTAAATTCAGCCTGTGCAACGAAAGTTTGGCACAGACAATTAGGGTTTGCAAGCCGTACTTTGTGCTCCTGATAAAGTTAATTTCTGATGCTTCGGCAAAGTAACGACATGGAACCGGAATCTCCCCTGCCTTGAAACCAAAGGCTGCCACCTCGGCCAAAACCTCGGTATCAAAGACAAAATCATCTGAATTCATCTCAAAAGGGATCTTTTTTAACACCTTTCTGGTAAAAGCCCTAAAGCCAGTGTGATATTCCGACAAATTCAACCTTAAAACAACATTCTCAACCCAAGTTAAAAAGCGATTAGAGATAAATTTATAAATCGGCATTCCTCCAGCCAAAGTCCCTAGCCTGCCCCCTAAAATACGGGAGCCCATCATCACATCTTTAGCTCCACTTAAAAGCGGCGCAATCAAAGCCGGGATTTTTGTGGCATCATACTGCCAATCCGGATGAAGCATCACAATAATATCTGCCCCTTGCTGTAGAGCTTCACGATAGAGCATTTTTTGGTTGCCACCATAGCCCAGGTTTTGCGGGGTTTTTAAGACCTGGATGCCAAGTTTTTTGGCAATTTCAACTGTGCGATCAAAAGAACAATCATCGCCTAAGATAACTTTATCAACAATATCTTTAGGAATATCATTAAAGGTTTTTTCCAGGGTTTTCTCCGCGTTATACGCAGGCATGATGACAATAACTTTAGTCATAACTATAATTTCCCAAATATTTGTCTAAATTTCAAGCCTAAAAGACCGTTATATTTACTTAAGGCCTCATGAAACAGATTGAACCGGCTGGGCCGGCGGTCATTACAAGCAATTGGGATCTCAATGATTTGATCTTTTTTCATTGCCGCAATAAAAGTTAGGTTTAAGACAAAACTGGTAAAATCATCTATATATTCAGAATGTCTTCGCAAAAAATCCCTTCTATAAGCCTTGGCTCCAGGCGCATAATCAACATACTTGAGCCCCATCAGCGCTAAAACAGAGAAATAAAATACCGCACTGCCCAGCTTGCGAATAATTCCCCTATTCTGCAGTCCTTTAATCTTGGCGCCCAAAACCAGGACATTTTTTTCGAGCAGTTGATTGGATTTTTCAATAAAAGAGAGGTCGGCGGACAGATCGGCGTCCATAAAAATAATATGATCGTATCGGCTTTCAGAGAACCCTTTTTTAAAGGCTCTGCCCACCCCTCTTTGCGGCAGCTGGAAAAATTTTACCTGGGAATGTCGCCTGGCAATCTTCTCCCCTAGCAAGACAGTGTCATCGGTCGAACCATTGCTAACAATGATAATCTCAAAGAGGGTCTCTAACGATGACAAATAAACCAAAAGGTCGCCGACCTTCTGTTCTAAAATGTCTTCTTCATTATAAACCGGCAAAAACAGAGTAAATGGTCTCATGGTTTATTTATTTCCTGATAAAACTCAAAAACAACCCAAACTTAGCCAACAAATCTCTTGGCCGCATTAACAACTTCTTTATTATATACCCTGGTCGCAAATAAAAACGTAAAAAAGCCCGGCGCATAATTTTATTTAGTTCAAAAGCTGAAACTTCTTGAGTATACATTTCTGGATATTTTTGCGACCCATCAATTAGGGCATAAAATTTTGTGCCGGCATAAGGAATTGCTATATGAAACGAAGCGTAATCCGGATCCAACTCTAACGCGAAATCAATTGTTTTCTTCATTGCCGCCCTTGTTTCCCCGGGAAAACCAAACATAAAGAAGCAAGCCGTCCTGATGCCGGCAGATTTAGCAGCCATAATCCCGGCTTTAATTTGCTCCAGGTTGATCCTCTTTTCTAACCCATTGGAAATATTTTGATCCCCAGACTCAACCCCAAAATGGATTAATTCACAGCCAGCCGACTTCATCTCCTTCAACAGGCCAGGATCAACCAGCTCTGCTCGGGTCTGACAACACCATTTAAATTTATAGCCGCGTTGCTTGATCAATTCACATATTTTGTAGACTGATGGTTTATGGGCTGTAAAAGTTAAGTCGTAAAAATAAATTGACTTGGCGCCAACCTTATTAACCACATAGTCAACTTCTTCAATAAACTTTTCCGGCTCTTTCCTACGCACCCCCTGCCCATACATCTTTTTTAAACAAAAGACACAATCAAAAGGACAGCCGCGGGAAAACTGCAGCAAAGCATAACGATCACCCAGAAACTCATAACGATAATCAGCTATGTCTACAGCTTCATAATCAGGAATTGGCAATTGGTTTAAATCAATCAAATCCTGGTCAGGGTTTGAGACTAATTCTCCATCCCTTAAATAAGAAACCCCTTTTATCTCCGATAAGGGCCGGCCACTAAAAATTTTTGCTACGGTTTTTTCCGGTTCTCCACGGACTAATACTTTTGCTTCTGTTTCTCTAAGAATATATTCGGGGAAAATTGTGCCATGGACTCCGATCATGATTAATTTTTCTTTATTGTCAATTAATTGGCAAAGCTGAAAAACTTTTTCGATTTCTAAATTAGGGCACTGCCAACGATCCAAAGGTGACGTGGTGAGAATTATTTTATCTGCCCAGGCAAAGTCCGTCTTTAACTCTGGCCCTGGCTTAGGTTTGGCTCGCAAATCAAGCACTCTGGTCAGCTGGCCTTGAGTTTTTAAGATTGCCGAAAGGTTAAGTAAATCTAGCGGCGGAAAAGCCCAATTATAAATGCGGGCTTTGCCGCTGACCAGCTCACCCCAAGAAGGATTAACCAAAAGAACCTTCATCTCAACTTCTTCAGCCGTTTTAGGGCGTAGTCCTTCCAAACTGTCTGGGGAAAATTTCTCACCACATCTTGATAAGCCTTAATAGCCTTGTCTTGCTGTCCTAGAGCTTGATAGGTCCAAGCTAGTTCAAAATAGGCTTGCGGCGTCCAGTAGGAAGAAGGATATTCGGCAATAAATTGATCAAAAGCTTTTAATGCCTCGGTATATCTCCCTTGAGCATTTAGGCTTAAAGCATAAAACAAACCGGCTTCATTAGCTGCCCCGAGGTTTTCCTGCAGTTTCACGACCCGACCAAAAAGCTTGACCGCTTTAACATAATTATGGCTGCCATAGGCCTGTCTGGCCCTTTTCATTAGATAGAATGAATTGTAGTTCCTGGAATGGTAAAAGATTAGCGCAAAGAGAATCAGCAAGATTATGGTCAGACTTATTAAGAGTTTTGTAATTCCAATTTTTTTAACTTTTCCCTCCCAACTGTCATCACAGCCTGTAATTAGCCGCTCTAACCAAGCAGGAGAAAGCTGTTCTCGCAATTTTTTAAATCCTGGTAGCTGTAACAGCAGTAAAAGCAAGCCCAAAACCGAGAAAGCTATTCCCACATAATTATACATGCCCCGCTCAAAAGTCAGCAGAATCTCTTTTTCTTGAGGGAAAATTAACATAAAAGATGGGGAAACAAGATAAATCTTTTTTGCCCCTTTAACCTTCCAGTTGGGGTGATAACTAACTTTTATTAACAAAGGAAAACGCGTGTCGCCAGTTCTAATGTTAATTGATTCATTGGAAATGATACTGGAAACCCTAGGAGTACGGTAGTGCGGTAGTGCGGTAGTGCGGGGATCTCTCCCATCAGCAAAAACCAAAAAACTATCCCCATCTTCATAATTGGCAAACCAGCGATAAGCATCTTTGCGCCAATCATTTGTGGTAGAAAAAACCAGCTTGGTCGTCAGTGGTTCAACATATTGGTCAGAATTTTTCAAAAAACGATAAACCTGATAATCACCAGCGCTCTTTTCCAACCTAAAATCAGGATCAGCTGCCAGAGCTTGTTTGACCATCTTAGTTCGAGCAATAAATTGGGAAACATTAAACAATTTTAAATGGGGCTTAGCCTTTTCCAAACTAAAGCTTGAATAAAAATAATTGGGGTACGGATGACAAGGCTTTTCACTGGTCTCTGATTGAATATTAAAGACAAAAGGCGAAGTGATTGAGGCCATCATGTATAGACCCTCAAGCGTATTTCTTTTGGCAAAATAGGGCAAACTTTCAAAGGCACGTAGAGATCCAAAAACATTGTTTGCTGGCGAGTGCTCATAGAGGACTCGACCGGAAGGACCTTGTGCGAAATAGTCGTTCAGCTCCTTAAAATTGGCCCAGGAGCTTTTCTGCTCAAACCCCTCATAATTCCATTTAACCCAGGCAGAAACATTACTGCTGTAACTTTTGATTAAAAGAAAAACTATGATCATAACAATAAAAGGCAATAATTTGGTGGCTTTAATAGTTGGAAGCTGCTTTACAATCATTGTTGCCCCAAATACAACGATCAGACACTGAAAAAACGGCATAAACCTGATGTCCAAAATGCCAACTTGAGGGCCGACAAAAAAGATTAACAAAGAGAGCGCTATGGTGTAGAGAAAATAATGGCTGCGCTTGTCTTGAAAATTAAAAATCATTGCCAGCAGGCTTAAAACAAAAAACGGCAAGAGCAGTGGCGGCAAAACCGCCCAAAAACTCTTGATGCTCCAAGGAAAAACAAAAGATGTCACCCATTGTAAATTCCAGACAAAGGGGATGAACCAGAAAGAGATCAGTAAAAAGCCCAAACCAAAAACACCCAACAGATATTTCAGGTTTTGGTATGGTCGGGGGCTAAAAAGAAAAAAAAGCGACGCCACGCCCAAAAAGAATAGGGTTACAGCATGACACATACCAAGCACGGCTATGCCCACAGCATTAAATAAATAGAGTTTTTGTTCCCTAATCCCATAATATAAACTACCAAAAAGCAAAAAGAACAGAGATAATCCCAGGGAGTAGCTAAATTCCCCGGCCAAGGTACTTAAAATATTGCCGCCCCACATTGAATTGCCTTCATTAAACAAAAAGACCAAAGAAAAAATTGCCGCCATAATCGGGATAGGAAATTTATACTTTAAAAAACGGCAGCAAGCATACACACATACCGGCAAAAGAAAGATCCCCAGCACGGTTCCCAGCTTAAAGGCAATCTGCATAGGGATAATGAAACTTAAAATGGCCATCAGCAGAAAACTTAAAGGGAAATAATGATAAAAAAGCGGGAAGCCGGCATAATTACCTTGCATCCAACCCATAATCTTTCCTTGAGGGAAGAGAATGTTTTTTAAATAAACCAGGGTATTATAATGAGAGGCCGTGTCTCCCCCGGTTGTCGTGGTTTTACTCAAAAGATATTGCGGACTAAAGTAACCCAATAAAAAAACCGTAATAAGCAGCAGGATAATCAGGTCAATTATAAGTTCAAGATTGAAACTTGTTTTCTTCATCGGCTTTTTCTAATGACCTGCGCGGAGAAAAAAGCTGTCAACAAGAGGATAAGGATGGCCAGAATTATTTTATAGTCCAATCCAAAAAGATTCTTTTCCGCAACAATTCCAACTGTCCCAGGCGTAATGTTTGTACAATGCAGACCACCCTGATCATATTCCGCTAGGGCAAAAACCTGATAGGTGCTGCCGTCTAAAGCAGAAAAATTCTTCATCTCAAACACTATCTGCTGTTCCGCTTTATCTTTAACTTCAACAAGCTGAACGCCATTAACAACTGTCAATTCTCGTGGAGCAATTAAAGCTGCTCTAATCTCAAGCGTTGATTGACTAATATTTTTTAACCTTAAAGCCAGCTTCCCCTTCTTCCAAAACGCAACCGACTTCAAACCAGTAAACAGATCGGCTGGAGAAGCCCCTGCTTTATAGTAGAAAGGCTGACAAGTTAAAGCAGAAAAAGGGTACTGATTAGCATCACTGTAATGCATAGTGAGGATGAAGGGATAAGCACCTGGAGTTTTAAGCTGGAGAGGGATTTTAATTTGGGCCAGGTAAACCCCATTGACTCCCAATTCATTATCCCGGCTGGCTAATACTTTCTCGTGTCCAACCCTTACTTCTGCCTGAACATTATAAGCTGACTCATCCCCTTGATTCACAACCTTGACCAGGACTTTTAAGATATTACCTTCCACCTTGGAAGTAACTGTAGTATTGAGAGTAATATATGAGGCAAAAACAACATTATGCAATAAAAACAGAGCAAATAATAATATAAAATTACGTTTCATTTTAAAGACTTAACGATCCCGCGTAGGTGACCCTCTTAGGGTCACCTCTTATCGACAAGAAAGCCGAGCCTAAGAGGCTCGGCTACGCGGTCTCAGGCCGGTAACCAGTTTAAAAAGCCTATTTAGTCAACACTACTTTGCGAAAATCAGCCAAACTCAAATAAAGCTTTTCAATTGATTTTAATAGCGCTAGACGGTTTGCCTTTATGCGCTCATCTTTATGCATGACCATGACTTTGTCAAAAAAGAGTTCTATGGGGGCAGTAAGTTTTGCTACCTCGGCAATGGCCTTCAGCCACTCTTCTTCTTTGATTGCCTCGCCCACTTCCCAATTAACCTTCATATAATGATTAAAAAGATCCTTCTCTTCTTGGTCAACCAAATCCGCTTCTAAAACTTCTTCTCGAGAAGCCTTGATGGCAAGGCGAGAAACTCTGTCAGCTGACATAACCACGCCTGGAAACCACTCTTCGGTGGCAATTTTTTGTAGCACCGTAGTTTTTTCTACTGCATCCAAGATATCATTAAAATCGGCCAAGCCAGCATCAACCAGATCGTAGCGGATCCCCTGCTCCAGCAAAATCGGTTTTAATCTACCGGCAATAAAAGCAATCAACTTAGCTTTAACCTCGGCAAAATCGGCTTTCTTAACTTTTGCCTGAGCCGCAAAAACCGGTTCATAAAGTCTATAACTATATTCCAAGGCTTCGTCCAGCAATAAATCAAGTTTGTTTTCCATGACAAGACGAATAACTCCTAAAGCGGCCCGTCGCAGACCATAAGGATCGACTGAGCCCGTGGGAATAGCACCAACACTAAAGCAGCCAACTAAGGCATCAATTCTGTCTGCTAAGGCTACTACTGTCCCCTCTTTGCTTTTGGGTAGTACATCATTAGCATGACGTGGCAGATAATGCTCCAAAATCCCCTGAGCAACTTTGGGATCTTCTTTGGAAAGCAAGGCATACTCACACCCCATCACCCCCTGCAAAACAGGGAATTCATAGACCATTTTCGTGGTTAAATCTGCCTTACATAGCTCAGCAATCTTTAAACAGGTTTTGATTTCCTGTTCCCCTGCCCCCAAACGATTGGCAATCCATTCTGAAAGTTTGGCCACCCGTTGCGACTTATCAAGCATAGTTCCCAGATCTTTAAAAAAACCAACCCCAGCTAAATCCGGAACCCTTGACTTTAACGGCGTTTTTTTATCTTCATCAAAAAAGAATTTGGCATCAGCCAGCCTGGCTAAAAGCACTTTTTGGTTACCAACAACTACTTTGGCATTTTTACATCCATCCGTAACGACAATAAATTTTTCTTTAAGACAACCCGAACTATCAACCACAGGAAAATATTTTTGATTCTTCTTCATCGAGGTAATCAGAACTTGCTGTGGCAGAGAGAGAAAACGTTTGTCAATCTCACCCAGATAAGCAACCGGATTTTCAAGCAAGAAAGTGACTTCTTCAAGCAAGTCTTCTTCAATTAGTGCGGAAAGTTTAATTTTGGTTGCGGCTGCTTCAACTTGCTTCCTGATTAATGATTTTCTTTCTTCATGATCGACAACAATTCCCGCCTGTGAAAGTATTTTTTTATAAGATAATAACTCCGCACTTTTGAGCTTTGAACTTTGAGCTTTGAGCTTTAAGTACCGGTGTCCTTGTGTTTGGTTGGACGACTTAATTCCTGCTAATTCAAACTTAACAATCTTATTGCCACATAACGCCACAAGCCAATGAATCGGGCGGATAAATTTAAAATCGCTTAAACCCCAACGCATAGATAGCGGTTGATAGAGAGAAGAAATTATTTCCGGAAAAAGTTTTTGTAATATTTTACTGGTCGATTGCCCTTTTCTCACTATTTGAGCAAAAACATAATTCTTCGGGCCATCAGTTCTAACAGTAATGTCTGCTAGCGTAATCCCTTGTTTTTTAGCAAAACCTATGACTGCCTGAGTATGCCGACCGGAAACATCAAAGGCAATATCCGCTGGAGGACCTTTAATTTCTTCGGATAAATCGGGCTGTTTAGAGGCTAGCCCCTCTACATATAGAGTAAGACGGCGATAGGTTCCCAAGGTTTGGACCTGAGAAAAAGATAATCTTTCCTGCTGAAGTTTTTCTTCGGTTTTTTTCTTTAAATCAGCCAAAACCCCCGGCATAAACCGGGCAGGGATTTCCTCACAACCTATTTCAAGCAGTGCATTCAACATATAATTTGGCACATCTCCTGGCTAGTTTTCTAATTCGCAAAATATAGCCCATTCTCTCGGCTACAGAAATAGCCCCCCTAGCGTCTAAAAGATTAAAAGAATGTGAACATTTAAGGACATAATCATAAGCTGGCAAAACCAGCTGCGCTTCCAGCAATTTGATCGCTTCTTGTTCATAAGATTGAAATAATTGGTTAAGCATTACCACATCAGCCATCTCAAAATTATATTTTGAGTGTTCCTGTTCCTGCTGTAAATAAATATCACCGTATTTAACCCCTTTGGTCCACTCAATATCATAGACGTTGTCAACCTTTTGAATAAACATGGCCAAACGCTCTAAACCATAGGTTATTTCCACAGAAACCGGCTTACAGGGTAAGCCGCCACATTCTTGGAAATAGGTAAATTGAGTAACTTCCATCCCCTCTGCCCAAACTTCCCACCCTGTCCCCCATGCCCCCAAAGTTGGCGATTCCCAATTGTCCTCAACAAAACGGACATCATGTTTGGCCGGTTCAACCCCAATTGCGCGGAGAGAATTTAGGTAATCTTCTTGAGCTGTTATTGGCGATGGTTTTAAAATGACCTGGTATTGAAAATAATGAAACAAACGGTTAGGATTTTTACCATAACGACCATCGGTTGGTCGACGAACCGGATCAATATAGGCAACCTGCCACGGCTTTGACCCTAAAGCACCAAAAAAGGTGGCTGGTGACATAGTTGCGGCCCCTTTTTCTAGGTCATAAGGTTGGCGGATAACACAGCCATAATCAGCCCAATATTGGTTGAGTTGACTGATAATTTCTTGAAAGCTTAGGGTTCTCACGAATAAGATTATAACAGGGGCTGCCAACACTTGTCTAGCAACCCCTTCTTTGATACAATAACCTTTTACCGTTATTAAAAATAAACAAGGGGGAGACAAAGATGTCAGACAACAAGAATCCGATTGCGAATCCGATCATGGTCTTAAGAGAAGAGTTCGATGACTGGGCTGTAGTTTTTAATCCGGATACTGGTCAAGCTTTTGGCTTGAATCCAACCAGTGTTTTTATCTGGAAACAACTTGATGGTAAAAATTCCATAGCTGAAATAGTCAACATGGTCAAAGAAAACTGTAACAATGTTCCGGCTGAAGCCGAAGAACATGTTAATAAGTTCATCGAACAGTTGACCGAGCAAGGCTTGGTTGGCTACGAAGCGGCTAAGGTTTAATAATGACCGAAGAACGACAAAAACCACGTTTAATGCGGACACCAAAGTCAATTGATCTGTCTATTACTACCCGCTGCAATTTGCGCTGTAAATATTGCAGCCACTTTACCAGCGCGAGTGACGTTAGTTCTGATCTCCCTAAAGAAGAATGGATAAAATTCATCGAAGAAATGGGCCGCTGTGCTGTTTTAGAGGTTACTTTAGAAGGTGGAGAAATTTTTGTTCGTGAAGATTTAAAAGAGATCATTGAAGCTATCATCAAAAACCGCATGCGTTTTAGTGTTTTAAGCAATGGGACTTTAATTACCAAAGAATGGGCTAAATACTTAAAAGAATGTGGCCGCTGTAGCAGTGTCCAAGTTTCTATTGACGGTTCAATACCTGCTACCCATGATTCTTTCCGTGGTAAGGGGACTTTTTACAAAGCTGTTGAAGGCTTAAAGAACTTAATGGAAGCGGGCGTTAATTCTACGGTTAGAGTTACTATCCACCGAAAAAATGTTCACGACCTGGAAAATGTGGCCAAATTATTACTCGAAGATATTGGTTTGCCCGGATTTTCTACCAATTCAGCTTCGCATATGGGCACTTGCCGATCCAACTCTGACCAAGTTCAATTAACCCCGGAAGAACGCTCTTTAGCTATGGTAACTTTGCTAAAATTAAATAGAAAATACGGCGGCAGGATTGGTGCAATGGCCGGCCCCCTTTCCGAAGCCAAGTTTTTCACTAAAATGGTCCAGTCTCTTAGAGAAAACAAACCCCCATTATCCGGTGGCGGCTATTTAACCAGCTGTGGAGGACCAAATAGCAAATTAGCTGTGCGCCCAGACGGAGTTATTGTGCTTTGTCTACAAATGTGCCACATTGAATTGGGTCATATTAACAAAGACAGCTTACAAGATATCTGGCAAAATCACCCCGAGGCTTGGAAGCTTCGAGGCAGACGGCAAATTCCTCTGACAAATTTTGAATTCTGTAAGGGTTGTGAATATATGCCTTACTGCCGTGGTGGTTGCCCTGCCCTGGCATATACCTGGACCAACGAAGTTTATGGCCCCAGTCCGGATGCTTGTTTAAGAAAATTCTTACAAGATGGGGGCACACTACCTGATGAATCATTAATCAACGAAAAGGAGGCTTGTGGTTGCTAATGACTAACCAAAAAACAGAAACAACGGAGAATATTGAACAACGGAAATTCCCTTTAAATTGTCTATATTTCTATTTAACCGAAGGTTGCAACCTAGCTTGTCGTCACTGCTGGATTCAACCCAAATTCCAAGGTGAAGGCAAGGTTTTCCCTTCTCTTGATTTTAATTTGTTTAAAAAGATTATTGAGCAAGCTATTCCTCTAGGTTTGACATCTGTGAAACTAACCGGCGGCGAACCTTTGCTACACCCAAATATCAACGAGATGCTTAATTATATCAAAGAAAAAGATCTCCGCTTAGTGGTAGAAACAAACGGCGTTCTAGCCTCTCCAGAATTGTGTAAAAAAATAAAAGACTGCAAAGGCGCTTTTGTTTCTGTTAGCATTGACGGTATTTTGCCTGAAACTCATGAATGGGTACGCGGAGTCAAAGGGAGCTGGCACAAGTCTATCCAAGGCATTAAAAACTTGGTAGCAGCTGGTTTTCGCCCTCAAATCATTATGAGTATTATGAAAAAGAATCGGGGCGAGATTGAACCACTTGTTCGCTTGGCAGAAGCTATTGGCGCAGGCTCTGTAAAATTCAACTTGGTTCAACCTACTGCTCGCGGTGAGCAAATGCACAAAGATGGCGCTACCCTAACCATGGAAGAGTTGATGGAAATTGGTGACTGGGTAGAAAATACACTTTCTAAAACTTGCAGCATCAAGTTATTCTACAGTCACCCAATGGCTTTCCGCCCTATGCACCGAATGTTTGGTGATGACGGAGTTGGTTGTGGTCTTTGTGGTGTGTTTGGTATTTTAGGTGTTATTGCCAGCGGCAAATATGCGCTTTGCGGTATTGGTGAAACTGTGCCGGAATTTATTTTTGGTGATGCTGCCAAAGAAAAAATGGCTGATGTTTGGGAAAATACCCAAATGCTAAAAGACATCCGCGAAGGCTTACCTTCAAAGCTTGAAGGTGTTTGCAAGGAATGCATTATGAAGAGCCGTTGTCGTGGCAGCTGTATTGCCCAAAACTATTATTCTACCCACAATCTTTTTGCGCCCTACTGGTACTGCGCCAAGGCTTATGAAATGGGTAAATTCCCTAAGAGCCGGCTGGTGCCGCACCAAGAATTGCAAAAGGTTTAAGCCGCTGTCAACCCAAGATAGAAATGTTACATTCCTACCAAAGTAGAAATGTTACATTTATGGGGGGGTAGGT
>MEUC01000013.1 GCA_001771545.1 candidate division WOR-1 bacterium RIFOXYB2_FULL_42_35
AGCTCATATTCCCTCATATTTTGGGTTAGGTTTTAGATGATTTAACGAATGTGACTATGGTTAGATTTTAGATGATTTGATTCGGGCAGTTGAATTAAACAACAAAGTCAGGTAATATTTGGATATGAATGCAGTGTATAAATCAGACAAAAACAACGAAAAAAAAGAGCTTGAGTTTGAGTTGAAGTATCAAAAATCACTCTCTTTGACTGAGCGTTTTCGCATGATGACCGGACAATCAAAACTTATTCTGGAGATGTTAATAAAAAATGGACATCGAAAGCCTTTTGAAGTTATTAAAAGAGCACGGGGTTAAGTTTGTCCTTATTGGGGCTGCAGCTTTTCCTATCCACGGTTATTCTCGTAGCACTTTAGATACAGATATTTTTATTGAGCCGACCAAGGAAAATGCCCGGAAAACCCTCAAAGCTTTAAAAGAGTTTGGTTATGATGTTAACGATGTAAGTGTTGATGATCTCCTCAACAAAAAGGTTTTAATTCGCCAATATTTGGTTGAAACTGATATTCATCCGTTTGTAACAGGTATTACTTTTGAGGAAGTTTGGCAAAACAAAGTTGCTAGTGAACTTGGTGGAGTAGAAGCTTATTTTGCTTCGCTTGATGATATTATTAAGATGAAAACAGCTGCCGGACGTGACAAAGACAAACAAGACCTCAAAGTTTTAGAAGAATTGAAAAAGAAAAAGTAAGTTCCCCCTCATTTATAATTTATTGTGAGTAGTAATAGTTGGTTGACGATTAACAGGGAAGGACCCTAATATTTTCTGTGTGCTCATGAGAAACTTAATATAATCATCTAGAGATGGTTTTATTACTGGTGGTTTAGCAAAATCATTTTGTCTCTGCTTGTTTTTGGAATCGGCTATCATTTCTTGTTTTTCTTGATTGCTAAGCATCTTTCAACCTTTCTCTTAATGATTTTAGCTCGTCTTCCTTTTTGAATATTATAAAATACTCTTCAATTGCTTGCCAATTAATATTTTTTAAGTTTGCTTTGAGCAGATTTTCTATGTCAGCCATATCTTGGTGGTAACGCTCAGGATTATTGGTAATGGCCTGGATCTTTAGGCCAATCAGATCTTCTGGGGTGACGACCTTTGTTCTGAATTTGCCATTGAGAAAATCTTTATTTTGGGCTCTCTTAAGCATAGCTTTGGTGTATTTACGGTGGGCCAGGAGGAAGTCAACCCGTCCTAACTGTTTGATCCTAGCGGCGAAATTAGCCACGTCTTCACTTTCGTGTATTAGTTCATAACCATACATGGTTAAAATCTTCTTTATTTTATAGAGTTCTTCTTGGGGGATAAGGAAATCTATATCTTGAGTGGTCCTTTGTTGGCCTAAGGCAGAGATAGCAAAACCACCAATTAAGGCGAAGTCAATGTTGTTCTTCTTGAAGTCTTCCAGTAACACTCTAAAGATTGATTCAAAGTCCATATGAAAGTTATTTTAGCATAATTTTTAGACATAAAAAACAGGGCTTCAAGCCTGCCTGCCCGCCTTCGGCGGATAAACCGGAGGCAGGAGTGATTCTCGAAGCCCTGTTATAATAAAACCAGTCTAGGCAGCGTTTCTTACATCTTCATCAGTTGGTAATTCACCTTTAATGAGTGCGTTATTACTTACCACACTTGCTCTAGCTAAATCGTCACGAGTGGTGACGAGTTCTGGTTGACTAGACTCTTCGACAGCGGCATTAGCTCGTATGAATAATTTCCTAACAGCTACTGCAAGCTTTTTGCCTAGCTGAACTCCCCATTGATCAAAGCTATTAATATTCCAAATGAAACCCTTAACAGCAGCCCTGTGTTCAGTAAAGGCTAAAAGTAGTCCAGCTGTAAATGGAGTTGCCTCTTTAACTAGTAGTAGACTTGATGGTCGGTTGCCATCAAAGACCATGTGAGGGGCTAAGGCATCAATCTTTTCTTCTGTAAGTTTCCCTTCAGCCCTTAATCCTGCCTTAACTTCCTCAAGGGTCTTACCAAAAGCGAGGGCATCAAGCTGAGCTAAGTTGGTGTTTAATTCTTGGTGGTGAGAAACCTCAGTGGCAGATTGTGTCCCTAGAGGATATTGAGGTTTAATAAAGCCGATAAAGTCACAAGCAACTTTTAGGACGCCTTGGTGGATTAGTTGATAGAATGAGTGCTGGCCATTTGTTCCTGGTTCACCAAAGACAACTTCCCCAGTGGTATAACCAACCCTTCTTCCATGAATATCAACTTGTTTTCCATTGCTTTCCATTTCAACTTGTTGAGTATGTGGTGCTAATTTAGAGAAAGGATTTAGGTAAGCTAACAAGGCACGAATATTAATTCCTAGGAAGTTGCTATTCCAAACGTCAATTGTACCAGCTAGCATAGGGATGTTTTTTTCAAATGGTGCAGTTCTAAAGTGATGATCCATCCAAGCCGCACCTTTGAGAATTTCTTCGAATTTATCGTAGCCTAAGAATAGTGAGAGTGGGACAGCACCAACAGCTGAGGTTGCACTGTAGCGTCCACCAACCCAATCCCAGAAACCAAACATATTATTAGTATCGATACCAAATTTAGCAACTTTTTCTTTAGCGGTTGAAACAGCTACAAAATGTTTGCTAACGATATCTTTAGAGGAATGATCATCATCTTCAAGCTTATTTATCATCCAGGCTTTTGCTGCTTCAGCATTCTTGATAGTTTCAGCAGTGGTAAAGGTCTTTGAAACTACAATAAACATGGTTTCTTCAGCGTCTAGATCTGCTGTTTTTTGGGCAAAATCAGAACCATCAACATTAGCAACAAAGCGTAAGGTCATGCCTTCTTTAGCATATTTTTTACAGGCTTCAGCTAAGTATTCTGGACCTAAATATGATCCACCAATACCAATTGCAACAATATTCTTGATTTTTTTACCTGTAACACCTTTCCATTCACCACTTAATACTCTTTCAGAAAATAATTTAACTTGAGCCAAAACCTTTTTAACCTCAGGAATAACATTTTTGCCATCAACTTTGACAGGTTCATCTGATTGTTGGCGCAGAGCGGTGTGAAGAACTGCGCGTTTTTCGGTGTGGTTAATTTTTTCTCCAGAAAACATTCTCTCGGCTTTTCCTCTAACATCAGCTACTTTAACAAGCTGTTTTAAGCCCCACA
The DNA here is from genome assembly GCA_001771545.1 of candidate division WOR-1 bacterium RIFOXYB2_FULL_42_35. Lineage (GTDB taxonomy): Bacteria > Margulisbacteria > WOR-1 > O2-12-FULL-45-9 > O2-12-FULL-45-9 > XYD2-FULL-41-8. The sequence goes on from MEUC01000013.1 coordinate 3,156, forward strand.
TAATTTTGCTATCAACTTGTTGACGAGAATAATCGTAGTAAGCGTGTTCAGTTCTAACTGAGTAGTCTTCAACACGCTTGGGATCTTTATGGACTTCGCGCATGTTGACTGGTTTAACGCGTCTATAAAGACCAGCTGCCTGAAGAGCCCTCCAAGCTAAAGTTTTGTTGATCGGTTTTGGTAATGCTACAGATGCTTCCATTTTCTTTTCCTCCTTTTATTTATGCCTCTGGAACCAAAACTTTTACACTTTTAATCCAAACAAATTTATCAAATGGTGTTACTTCCAAATTAATTAATGAGTCGGGGGCAAGTTGAGCCACATCAATCGCTGGGCCGCCAAGTACGACAATTTCAGCTTGCCTAAATAAATAATCAAGTAAGCCGCCATTGCCAGGGTTAGAAAAAACTAAACGGTGGGATTGATCTCTAGAAACAATAGCAGCAGCCTTGCCAGGTTTAGTTTGTTGTAAAACACCTAAAGTGGCCTGAAGGCCAATTTTAAGCTGCCACGAGTTGTTATAAACCCAAAGGGCTGTTGCTTTCCAGGAAGTAATAAAATCTTTAACTAAAGCCTTGAAAGTCTCTTCACCAGGGTCAAACCCAGAAGCAATTTTTTTCTCGCCTTCAGGACTGCCCAGGGAATACAACCAAAATGTCCCTTGCTTTCTCAAGAAATCAGCCAGGCCTTCAATTACAGGCAATTCCCCTTTAACTTCAACGCTAACAGAGCCATCAGTTTCATTTACGGCCTTGCCTTTAGGGGAGACAATTGTTAGGCCAAGAGCAACTGATAAATATGATAATAAATCTCGGCAGCGGGCATTTTGCGTGCCGATCAGTTTGGCAGGATCTGTGTCTTTTGGATAAGAATAGATCTCTGACATCAGGTGGCCAGTTAGACGAAGAGTGCGTCTTACAGCTTGCGCTTGAGCTGATCGCTTTTGTAAGATTGCTTGTAACTGCACTTGTGCTGGATCAGAAAACCTATTGAGCGCTTCTGCTGGACTTAATGGTGACATTATTATTTTTTCTCCCACATTATTATTTGGAACCAAATCCCCCTACACTTAAAAAGAGTAGGGGGGTGAGTTGATTATGTTAGGCTACCCAACAAAGTTTTTTGTCTTGCTATCTCGCCTTGAATCTCTGTCATATCAATATCATTTCTATATGGTTCGAGCAAATCTCGCAATTGAGAAGTACGCTTAATTAGAGTAGGCATATCATCGGCTTGTACCTTGCCTGTAATCATGAAAGAAGTGTTAGATGGTCGTCCCATAAACATACTCCCATCTCTAAATTGAGGTCTTACTCCATCAACAAGAATCAAACCTTCTTTTGGATCCTGAATTCTTAAGCCTTCATGCTCAATAACTCCTCTGCCAAGTGGTCGTAATTCATCTGCATATCTAACTGGAACAGTATCAATGAGATATTGAGCAATTTCCCACTTTTTATCGTGACTGGTAGATTCAATTCTAAGTTCTTCTGAAACAGGTTTTGAAGGAACTATACCCATAAAGTCATGTAAAGTCGTAGTCTTTGCTTGGGCATCAAGAAAGGAAAGGAATTGCAAGGTAGCAAAAATTCCATCGTCAATTAATGATGATTGAGCGTGATTGTGTGTCCCACCTCTTGCTCCGTACATTGCAGTTGGGAAGAAGAAGTGTCCGGAAGCTTCTGCAGACATTTGAGTAATAGTCGTTTTGCCGATAGCTTCAATAATACTTCTAGCCCAGAGTCGATGAGCTGGATATCCAGCTTGGGTAAACCAACCGTTCCCATTATTATCTGCAACCATTTCAACTGTAGCCGTTGAAGAACGAACGTCTAAGGCCATGAAATTACCAACATTTGAAGGAAAAACACCTTTTTGTAAGTTTCTTAGGTATTGTAAGTAGAAAATAGCTGCCATTTTCTCTGGAGCAACAGGTGCACCAGCTTCATCAACAAATCCACATCTGTCTGCGTCGCCGTCAAGAATAACTGCGATGGTTAACATCTTTTTTGTGTCTTGATCTAGTCTACTAATTAATTTTTCCATAATTGGAATGCCCATATCACGATTATTTCCAATAACCTGAGAGATTAGCTCTGCTTTTTCTCTGGCACTCATACTCAAGGCAATTGCAATTATGTCAATATTTTGGGCTAAAACCATATCACGAACAGGATTAACACAAAGTGGTTTGGAAGGGTCTGCCATCCCATAAGCAGGGTAGGCACCATCAGCGAGATAGTTGATTGGGGTTACTGATCCACCAGCTGTGGCAACTTTTCCAGCCAAGATTGGTAAAAATTCTCCACCAATACCATTGCCCGCATCAAAAATAATATGTCTTGGTGTTGAAAGTTCTACAAAGTGTGTTTCAAGCATTCCATAATAACCTGGGCGAACATCAACAAGCTTCAAGACACCTCTTTGGGCTCCTGTTCTATAGCTGCCTTCTTGTATCGCTGGAATAATTTCTTTTAGTCTGTCAGCATACAAAGCTTGACCGTGTTCGGATATCTTTAAGCCGTTATCTGGAGCAGGATTATGACTGCCAGAAATTTGCACAACACCAACATATTTTTTTTGTATCCCAATCCAGTTAGTTGCGCCCGTTGGAATAGTATCTTTATTGGCATCAACATTAATACCCATCTCAAGATACCCTTCAATTAAGGCTTCCATAAGTTCAGGACTAGTTAAACGACCATCACGGCCAATAAAGACTGTGCTACCAACATTTAGTCTTGAACCTAGGGCTCGTCCAATATGTCTAGCTATTTCAGGGGTAAGATTAGGTTTTTTCTTTTGTCCTGAAATTTTATCAACATACTCCATTGCTTTTCCACGCATGTCGTAACCACCACAAAGAGAGGGATCAAACCTTTTTCCTAATCCTTGAACTGTCATTTTCATCTTCCTCCTAGATCCGCCTTAGGCGGTTTTTTATTAGTAAAGCTTTCAGCCTTACAAATCTTCTTCGACCCCTTTTTTTAAAAATTTCACTTTATTTTTTAAAAAATAAAAATATTTTTTTAGGTAAAGGTTTTAGATGTTTACTTGTGAAGTAGGAGGGAGAAAGGAAAACAAGGCGAAAGCCATCTTTTGAGGATCATAGTATCTATGCTCGGTACCAGGCAGTTTTGGGCCTAGTAATTTCTCTCCATAAACTTCAACCTGAGGATGTTCTCTGACTATTCTGGCCCGATCAAATTTTACGAATCTACGCGTGCTTGGTGAAGGCCTCAAAGTGTTAGAAATAACCGCATCCAAGTAAGCATTATCATTCCCTGCTCTTTGAGAGTCATTTTCCCGTAAGATTTGTAAGGTAGTGTTAACCATATCACCAACTGTCATGCCAACTGTTTCTTTGTCTTCATAGGCGTTGGTTAACAAGACTTTAGGAGCTTGAGCAGCTCTAATAGCTGCAGCATAACCATTGATTTGTAATGTTGATACAATACTAGTCCAGAAGCTGCCAATTGAGTAAGCAATTAGATCGGCGTCAGCAATAGCCACTAGAGCTCGATCATCAGCCTGTGGATGGATAATAGTAGCATCAGCTCTTTCTTGAGCAACATACCAGAGGCGTTCAACTGGACCATGATCACTTTTGGTAATTAGATGTTGGCCGATCAATTGGTCTCCATCAGCCATTTGTGCCGCCAGATGGATGTCTGCTAAGGTTGCAGGGATGACGTTCCCTTGAACATTAGCTAGTTGTTTATATTCATCAATGGCTTTGTGGATATTTTCGCCGTAGTAGAAATATGCTCCAGCTAAGAAGAGATTGCCGATACTAGCTCCCCTTAAATCAAATTTTAAATTACCAGCAGTTTCCTTCTGTGAGCGTTTATCGTTAAAATCACGTAGGTGACTAATTAGAATATTGGCCATATCATCTGCCTCTGCCTTATTACTGTCACGAATGTTTTTAATCAAGTTATGTTTTCCAGAAATGATTGATTCTAATTCAGACACAAGTTCTTCTCTGTTAGCCTCTTTAGGTAAGCGATAAAGGAGTAAGTCACGAACCTGTTTGTACCCAGGGGATTCTTTGTCGGCTAAGTCAACTAAGCGGCTACGAAAATCACCAATGGCCAGCATTTTAAAAAATATCCGTAACTCTCTGGTGCTGCCACCACTATCAGCAACATTGATGACGTGAGCTGTGTTGTGAGTAAAAAAGGTCAGCGCTTGGGCTAAAAAGCGGCTACCCGTACCACCTGTAAATAGGACGACTTTTGGCCCCAGTTTAGGGACGTGCTTGAAGCTGTCGGCTATTTTTTGCCCTGTTTTAATCCTGCTTAGGCTACTCATAGTTAATTTGTCCCTAACCATAGAGAGCTCCGAAAAACTCGTTTTCTTCGCTTAGGCGACCCTCTTAGGGTCGCTCGTTGTCGACAAGAAGCAGAGCCTAAGAGGCTCTGCTACGCGAGTTAAAGGTTACTTTTTCGGAGCTCTCCCATATATATGTCGATATATCATGTTAAAAATTTCAGTCAAATCACTAATTCTGCTATAATCCCAATATATATATAATAGTGTAAGGAGATTTATTAACTATGCCAAAAAACAAGATCGATACTATTGCAGTCTTGACTCCAGGGGGTGATGCTCCGGGTATGAATACTGCCATTCGTGCAGTCGTGCGTACGGCTATTTCTTACGGCTTGAAAGTTTTTGGCATTCATAAGGGTTGGCATGGCATGATCACCGGCCAAATTAAAGAATTAAACCTAATGTCTGTTGGCGGTATTATTAATCGGGGCGGCACAATGCTTCATACCCATCGCTGTCCGGAATTTAAAGAGAAAAAAATGCGGCAGATTGCTTACAAAAATCTAAGCGAGCGTGGCATTGATGGTTTAATTGTGATTGGAGGAGACGGATCATTGGCCGCGGCTAATGTTGTTGCTCAAGAGACAGAATTTTTGGTCACTCATATTCCAGCCAGCATCGATAATGATATTAGCTGTACAGACTACACGATTGGTTTTGATACTGCCGTTAATACTGCTCTTGAGGCAATTGATAAAATTAGAGACACAGCTGCTTCCCATGAGCGGGTTTTTATTGTTGAGGTGATGGGGCGGCGTCATGGTATTTTAGCCTTGGAAGTTGGTTTAGTGGCTGGCGCAGAGGTAATTGTGATTCCTGAAGTTAAATATAATGTTAAGGCCATTGCCAAAAGGATTTTAGACGGCAGAGAGCGGGGCAAGACCAGTTTTATTATTGTGGTAGCAGAAGGGGCAATCAGGGCCCATGAGTTTGCTAAATTACTTGATCCCAAGATTAAAGATATGGATGTGCGCATTAGTGTTTTAGGTCATATGCAACGAGGCGGATCCCCTACAGCTATTTCTCGTGAGCTGGCTTGTAAAACCGGCGCTTGCGCCGTGGAGTGTTTAGTTCAAGGTAAAAGCCGCCTAATGATGGGGGCCGTGTCTGAAGATATTATTGAAGTCCCTTTTGCTAAAGTGTTAAAACATAAGAAAAAGGCTGATTTAAGGCAACTTAGGTTGGCTGAGATGTTGGCGATTTAAGTTTTTGCAGTTGACTCCTTAACCCTCAACTCAACCGGCAAAGTGTAGCGCAAAGCAAGTTTAGACGGGTTTTCTGTTAAATTCATCAGTACGTCTACTGAAGTTTTGCCAATCATTTCCCGGTCAACGCCAACGCTGGTCAAAGTGGGCTTAAAGGGCCAAACATAATCCGGCAAAGGCATATCATCAAAACCGGCAATAGAAATATCTTTGGGAATTTTTACTCCTTCTTCCGCAAAAGCTTTATAAGAACGATAAGCCATAGTATCATTCATATATATAATAGCTGTTGGCCGATCCTTCATTTTTAGCAGGCTTTTTGTGGCGTTATAAGCAGAGATCGGCTCACACCAGTAAGCTTCTACTATATATTCATCTCTGATCTTAAGCCTGGCTTCTGTTAAAGCCGTGCGGTAACCTTCCATTCGATCAGCAGTAATATAATCGTAAATCGGCTTAGAATAAATTAAAGCAATCTTTTTGTGGCCTAAATCAAGTAAATGTCTGGTGACATCATGCATACCAGCGCGGCCGTCAACCATAACAGTGTGTAATTCTACGTGAGGAATAGGGTGGCCAACTAAAAGCATGGGAAGCCCTTTTTGTTTTAAAGCTAAAGCCAGGTCTTTGGTTATTTTGCCAAATAACAGCACCCCGTCAACTGTGTTATTAGAGATCATCAAAGGCAGGCCGCCTTCAGGCAAAAATTCCACTTCCAGCCTGATTTTTCGCTTTTGGCATTCTTCTAATACGCCTTTAAGCACAAAGTTGTAAAATTCGCCGATAGCCAGGTTATAAATATCCTGCGCAATAATCCCGATCGCGCCTTTTCTTTTTTTGTTAGATAAAATTTTAACGTAGCCCAGTTCCTGGCATTTGGCTAAAACGTTTTTAACTGTTTGGCGGCTAACTTCGCGAGGATGGTTGATGGCCTGGGAAACAGCCGAGTAGGAAATATTAAGCTCCTTGGCAATGTCCTTGATGCGGACTTTTTTACGTCGTGTCATTATTTATCCTCCTCTTTTTAAAACCTCACCAATGACAAATTAAAAATGACAAAATTAAAAACAAGGAATAATTAATTATAATAAGTGCCAGAGGCACACCTTGTTTGACATTTGCTAATTTGACATTTTTAATTTCGGTCATTCATTTATCATTTACTGTGTTCTTCCAAGTATATTATCGCCACCTTTTCCCTAAAATTTCACTATTTTTTAAGTTAATTTTACCTAAATATGTAGTAATCATTAGCCGATTTTAAATATCTTCATGCTCATTTTATGCTTAAAACAAGCCAATTTTATGCCAGGTAAATTTTAGTAAAATTAGCAGGTGAAATTGGCTAACCAAAAAACCTGAAAATCAGTTGGAACAAGCTAGCAGAGAGAGAGGATTGGAGTTTAGGTTTTTATGAGCATAACGACAGCTACAGGACAGTCAAAAGCTGATTTGCTTTTGGCCAGAATAAGACAGATTCGCCTGGCCAAAAATGAGGCCAAGCCAGAAGCTTTAGTCTCATTAGCACCGCACCAGCTTACCCTTGACCTTAGTCATGGTCAGGCTGGTTGTAATTATAGGTGCAGGGGTTGTATTGATAATTCAGTTGCAGGTAAAAATCTTGTAGAAATGCCTCAAGAAATCTTTAGGGATTTATTGGATTATGCAAAAATTAATCGATTGGTTGGTTTTATGTTTTATGGCCGGGAGCCGCTTATGCATCCACTGGTTAATACTTTTTTAAACGAGATATCAGAGACTGAACTGGCAGTACGTCTAGTTACTAATGGGTCTTTATTAAGACAACATGAGAATGCTTTATTTGCGGCTTGTGCTGTTCAAAGAGGGAATGGTTCTGGCATTCGTGTTTCTGTTAATGCTGATGAAAATAACTATCCAAGGCTAACCAGGCAGACAAACGTAGCTCTAAAAATGGTTTTATCTTCAATCTCTTCCTTAGTAAAAAAGGGCGCATTAGTGGGCATTTCTACTGTGGTGCAAGGCCAATCAGCTGGTCAATTAAGCAATATAGGACAATTACCAGAGATTGTTCGTCTAGCTAAACAGGCCGGCGCTAGCCTAATTAGTCTTATTCCTTATAGGAATCCAGAAAGCAAAAAAGTTTTTAGCTATACTCCCAGTGAAACCGATTTTATTAAAGCCTTAGCCGGAGAACAAGGCATAACCTTGGGGCCTCGTTTTTTTTCTAGCCAGCCTGTACCAGAAGACAATTATGATTTTCCCTGTCTTGCCAGTCTTCTAGCCCAAGCAGTTATTTATCCTGACGGCACAATTGGCGGCTGTACAGAAAGGCGGGGAGAAGAAACTGCAATTATTGGACAGATGACACCTACTTGTTCTTTTTCTACAGCTTGGCATTCACAAAAAAGAGTAAGAAAGCAGCAAGAGATATTAAAAATTTGCCAAGGTAAGGATTGCGACAGATATCACAGGGTGCATGTTCCAATTTTAACTGGTCAGAGCCTAGAGCACTTTAGCAATTTTATTTAAGAGGAAAGACATAATGAAATATATCACTTTTAGCTGAAAATTTAAAATTAGCAGGAATGAGTTAATGTTATGACACAAAAGGAGGTGATGCTGGCCATTGAGCCAAGAATTAAAGAAAGGCAAGGTTAGAACGGATAAGGGAAAAGGTTTAGGTTTAAAAAAAATAATTTAAAGGGGGAAAATAAAATGAGCATTGAAAAAACGAGCAGTCAGCGTCCAGGTGGGGTGACAAGTTCTGTTAGGCAACCTTCTGCTACTTCGCAGGTTAGTGCTTGGCTAAAGCAACATAAGCTTGGGCAAATATATGTTCAAGAAAGCTTTGGGCACACAACTTATTATTTGCAAGGTGAGGGGAAAGTTAGTGTTAGAGAAGAGTACTTGCATTTGAATCTAGCATGGTTAGCAAAAAAAGTGGAAGGTGGTTGGGAAAACGCCGTAGGCGCTAATCTGAATCAAAGGTATTATTTGGGAGTATTCGGAAATAACATAGGTCCTACTGTATCAAGTTGTACTGATCAGCGGTCAGGAACTCCTAGGTTAGTATTAAATATCCCTGGTGGACATGTTGTCATATTATATTCTGAAGGAGGCAAGTATTTGGATCCAAAAACAGTACGGGGATTGCAATAAAGGAGGAGAGAGCCGTTAGTTTCGATTCTGTGTTGGTTTTGAAAGAAAAAAAAGGGGGTGAGACGAATGGCAGGATTTACAGTAATTTCAGGAAAAGGCCCAAGATTTACTTCACTTGCTGATGCAGTATATATTCTCTCGCGCAGATGGAGAGGGTTTGCTAAAGAAGCAGTGCAGTGGGCAGAAGGAACTCTAGAGGAGAGAGCCTTAGATACGAAGATGTATGAGCATGAGGTAGAAATGCAGGATTTTATTCATGAACTTCATGGAGAGCCAGATTTCCAAGCTTTGCCTCTAGTTTCTGAGCGCAGCAAAATTTCACCCAAGGCTTTGATTGTTGATAGCAGAGATCTAACTAAAGGGCTAGGCGTGTCAAATCATATAAGAACCTAACCCAAATGGATATCGTTAAATCAATTAAGACCTAACCGAAATCACCTCCCTCCTTGGCAGGGTTC
>MEUC01000014.1 GCA_001771545.1 candidate division WOR-1 bacterium RIFOXYB2_FULL_42_35
CAAGCGTTTGCGGAGGATCGCTATGTTGATGAAAATACCCAATCGTGGGAACAGCTTGAATTACAAGGAATATCACTGGGACAGTAGTGAAAGTGGAGTTAATTTAGCGACACTAGCGTCCATTTTAGTAAGCCTTTTGGCATTGTATGCCAGAGAGAGCACAAAGCTGCTTTAACATAGACAAAACATCATTCAAATAAACAGAACTTGGATATTTAGAGACAAATTGTTCATAGGCATCTACTGCTGCTTGATAATTTTTCAGATAAACATTAAGACTACCCACCTCAAACAGGGCAAGTTCTGCTTCAGGGGAATTAGGATAATCTTTTAAGAGAATTTCGTAAGTAGCGATCGCGCCCCCAAAGTTGTAGTTTTTCTTGTACAAGGCACCTAAATCATACAAAACAGTTTTCCTGAGTTGCGAGTTAGGTAGATCTTTTAGAAACTGTTCATAAAGACTTATCGCCTCATTGTTTTTATTGTCCAGTTTCAGACATTGAACAGCTAAAAAATAGGCCATTTCAGCATCCTGATGATTAGGATACAAATCAGAGAATTGTAAATAAACCAAGTAAGCATTACAATATTCCTTAGCTGTGTAGTAGGCTGTACACATTTTCAACCAGAGTTTTTCAGCATTAAAGTAATCTGGGGCTCCATAACACATTACCCCAACCTTGTATGCCGCTGCTGCCTTTTGATAATCTTTAAGTTCTTCGCTGTAGATATCGCCACTCGTTTCTGCCGCTTGGATTAAAGTTCCCTTAGAGGCAAAAACTTTGGCTTTGTATTTTATAACAAGGTCATAGTACTCTTTGGCTACTTTAGCCATAGCTTGCTGTCTTTCTGGCCCAGTTTTAGCCTTAGCAAAATCATATTTTATTCCCGCAACCTTTAAGGCTATTCCCATACAATAAGAACTATCATTAGTAGGCACAAGAGCCAAATACTGTTCATAAGTTGCCACTGCTTTGGTTAAATCTTGATAACCTGGCTCACCATAATAAATGTCAGCTAAATGCAATAAGGCCTTACTAACGGTAGCCAGAGTATCCTGATCCGTGTAACCCTTATAAGTTTCAATATGTTGTTCATATAAGGCAATCGCGATATTAATAAGTTTTAAATCGTTCTGAAAAATATAGGCAACAGCAAGTGAAGCTACAGGAGCTTGATCGGAATTGGAATATTCATCCATTATTTTTCGATAAGCCTTGATTGCTTCTCGAGGCAAACCCAACTCGTTCTTGAGCATCCCAGCCAAGGTCATTAATTTCGCCGGAGCAGCAACTGATTTTGGATAAATTTCAACAAAAAACTCATAGGCGGCCCTAGCTGCAGCGTAATCTTCTAAAAAATAGTGATAAATATAAGCTGCCTTCTCCGACATTTTTTCGGAAGAGTAATCAACATTCTTTGTTGTATATTGAGGATACTTACGGGCAAGCTCCAGATACCTATCGGCTGCCAACCGATAAAGCTTGTTTGCTTCCGTTGATTTCCCTGCTACTTTTAACTTATCTCCTTCAGCATAAGCATCATTGCCCAAAGCCATCAGCACATCAGCCTCTGTTGCCTCGGCCCAGTCTGGAAGACCACAACCAGCTGTTGCAGAAGCAATCGCAGCTCCAGCAGCCAGGCTGGCTGCTTGACAAAGAAAATGCCTCCGATCACCAGGCTGCCCAAGCTCAGACTTTTCAGAAACAGTTCTGGCTGGTTTAGTTCTTGGGCCGCCACATAAACGTAAGATCGAATATAACCGCATTTAGCTTCCTTTTCTCCTTTTGCTCTTCTTCTACCCTCTAATGCCCTCTATTATTATATCGACCAAAACAAGGAAAAATTTCGTTTCACTAGTAAAAATTCAAAAAACTTGCTCTTAAATACCACATCACTTTTTCGCCCCTCCTCCCTCCCGTCGAAAAATCAGACAGTGCTGACGAAAAATGCTACAGGGGCCAGTTATGCGTAACGCGAACAAAGTAATGAGAATGCCTGTTTTTTACTATTAAAACAATAAATTCTCATTACCCATTACGCATTACAACATTCTTCCTCACCCTGGCAACAACCTTGCTACTCAAAAATTAATGATCACCAACAGCTTATGTGCAATTAAAATGAACACTCAAGGCTGGCCAATTTATTTAGCTGGTCTAATTGACGGTTTTAATCCCTGTGTCTTTACTTTTTATATTTTCCTAATCTCGTTTCTCTTCTTTCTAAAGAAAGAGCGGCAAACAATTGTTTTATTTGGGACACTCTTCGTAGCCTCTGTCTTTACAACTAATTATTTAGTCGGCCTGGGTATTTTTTCCCTTCTTAATTCGGTCAACCATCTGGTCAATATCCAAATCTTGATAAAATATTCAACGATTATCTTCTTGCTTACTCTCTCGACTATTTTAACCCTGGATTTACTGGGGATTCATCAATCAAAAATGGGCTTGCCCACAAACATCATTCAACATATCCATTCCAAGGTCAGAAACGGACTGCAAAATAAATTTATGCTTGGCGCAGCTATACCAATTGGGGTCATCACCACTCTGGCAGAACTCCCTTGCAGCGGACAAATATATTTGCCAACCATTACTTATTTAATTCTTAAAAAGGAATCGCTTTGGACCGGCTTAATCAACCTATCCATTTACAATCTATTTTTTATCTTGCCCTTAACAGCTATCTTTGTTCTTTCAATAATAAGCACTGACTCGTTTTTCGTCACCCAGCTAATGCGCCGCAACTTAAAGGCTTTTAAATTTTTAGGCTTACTAATCATTAACCTCCTTCTGTACTACACCTTAACGTTATGAAAATAAAAAACACGATAATTAACTTAATTTTATTTTTACTAAGCTTAATGCTGCTCTATTTCTCTTTCCCGGCAACGCATTGGAGCAACTATCTGCTGATCTGGATAGCTTTTGTTCCCTTATTGTTTCTACTATTAAAGATCAGCAATCACAAAACCAGATTCCTGGTCAGCTGGTTTTTCTTTCAGCTATTTTTTATCCTGCTCTTTAGGATTAACCCCTTCAATCTGGAGACCTGTTTTTATCAACCAGGCAATCTCTGGGGCACACTCTTTTTAGTCTTATCAATCCCTCTCCCCTACGCAATCGTAATCTTTGTGATGACCCTTTTCTCAAGAAAGCCACTCCTACAAACAGCCCTTTTCACCTTAACGGAAATGATAATATTTCAACACGTGCTCAGCTATCCTATGGCAGCAGCTGTAACCCAATTTAACAATCTTTATTTATTGCAACTTTGCTCTATTACCGGGATTTACGGCCTTAGTTTCCTGATAATTTTCTTTAACACTTCGCTATTTGCCAGCCTGTTTCATCGCAACAAAAGCAGCTTCTTATATTTAACGGTTAGCCTTCTTCTCATCACAATAGCCCTTGGTTACGGCTTCCTGCATATTAACAGCTCTTCCGATCAGACCAAGAAAACTTACTCTCTCGCTTTAATCCAACCCAACCACAGCTGGATGTTTGCGATTATGGCTCAACAAAACCAGGTCATTAAAGATCAATACCTTAATAATTATCTTAAGATGACCAAGCAAGCTATCGAAGAGGACCAACCTAATTTAGTAATCTGGCCTGAAGGAGCAGTCAAAACCACCTCAGCAAGTGAGATTGCTAAACATTTTAAAGAGTGGCATCAGGATGTTATTTTTGGCGGTTTCTCAATTGATCATAAAACCAAAAAAATCCAAAACTCCATCTACTTATATTCTGCAGATAAAGACAGCTTAAGTCTTTACTCCAAAGAAAAGCTGACCCCTTTCTTTGAATCGGGCCTGTTTAATCCAAAAAAGGACAACCATCCACTTCTCCTAAACAACAAAAAACTCTCCATTGGCCCGTTGGTTTGTTTTGAGGCCCTTTTCTCTCAGATCGCCAGAAAACATGTTGCCCAAGGAGCCAATCTACTTATCTGCCATTCTGATGATTCTTTTTTTAGAGGCTCAAATCTGGTTATCTTGCATGCTGTTTACATGGTTTTTCGGGCGGTGGAGTTTTCTCGGCCCGCAGTTTTTACCAACAATAACGGGCTTTCTCTGGTTGCCGACCACCTGGGCCGGTTACAACTTATTTCTCCCTTTGAACAAGCCAGCCTTTCCCTAACAGCTATCGTTCCAAACAACGAGATAACTTTTCATTATTTTTATCCATATTTAATGTTTTTTATTTGTCTCGCGCTAGTCTTAGTCTTTGTCGTAAAGGAGGTGGCCAGAGGTAGGGGTGGACAGTCGGATCCAAACATTATTATTTAAAAAGGAGGAAACTTAAGTGTCTAAATCAAAATGCGTTTACTTACTAGTATTCTTAGTTGCGCTCACGCTAACAGTTGGCTGCGGCAACAATAACGTTAAACCAAGCGGAGACAACACGGTAATCAAGAACAATCCTAACAATGCCAATTTAGCAACTTTAGATAGCAAATTAGCAGCCATTAATGACGAGGAATCGGCCTTAGATGCGATTAATACTTTTGCCAATCATGTGGAGGCCAATCTCGATAAAAATGTCCCTGGCAATGAGGAGGTTAAGGCTTCAGCTCTTTCCTTGAATGTAAAAAACAAGTTCGCGGTCATAGAAGCTGCAGTGCGAAATTATGCCAACGGAGCCTCGGCCAAAACTTTTTCCGATGATGATTTGGTTTCGCCTGATAAATTAGAGCGGACTCTTCAAGATGTACAAGGACAAACAAATAAATTAGCAGTCAATGCTTCTCAAATCAAATCCACTCAAAAAGTTATGCGAGAAACAGTTCCTAATTTAGCTTCTAGTAAAGAGGAAAATATGACCCCTCTTGAGGCTTCAATTATTACTTACTACATGATGACTGGTGATGACGGCAGCAACTCTGAAGACAAGCTCCCTTTGCAAGCCAGTCAAGACAAAGTAAGTGAGTTTGCCGAAAGACTGGTCTCAAAGGAGGTGCAATAATGTCAAAATTCAAGAAAGCAATAATTATCGTACTGACTGGGTTAATTCTTTTTTCGGCGACTAGTGCTTTTGCTTGGAACGTTATAGTATATCTACCACTTATTGAAACTGTTCACGACATTTATGTTGGTATGCAGGAAAGTATCCAATGTACCTGGAAGGGTGCTTGTACAAAGTTTTACCGTCAAGTAGACGGAAGAACCGATATTTATTACAATGTTGATGACCTGATTGCCCATTTTAGAGAATATGAGGACAGCTATGGCTTTAGAGCTTCTTCTCCCCCAATTAACGCTGTTGCCTCACTGGGAGAAAGAAAATTAAATGATGGAGCCAGAATGGCCAGTGCTTCCGGCACAAGAACAGAATACTCTTTTGAAAACACACTAGAGCCACATTGGCACAAATTTGCGAAAGGAGATCTCATTTTTAACGCTGGCACACACAAAAGCAACCAGGTTTTAGAATTTATCTCGAACTGGACTCATGTGGGCATGAAATACGATGGAGCATATATGGTATATGATTCTATCCCAGGCAGAGGCAACGGCGTTGGGGTTAGGCGCGTCCAGGAATCTTTTGGCAAAGGTTATGCTTATGCCATTAAAAAAGTCCAAGGTCCGTCTCAAATAGCCATCAGCGTTGCCGTTGAACATTCAAAATGGAAATATAATAACCAGCCATATTGCCCCCCTTATTTCTCCGCCATATTTGAAAGAGAAAACTTTATCCGAAGTTGGGCCGACAAAAACGACGTCAGCAATATACATTGTGCTAAACTTGTTTGGTTAACATTCAAATTGGCCGGTGTTGATCTTGATTCCAATCGCACAATCTCAAATATTTTTAAAAATTTCCATGAAACATTTGACGATTTGGGATTCTTGGTTGAACAAGCCTGGGTTGGGGTGAGCCCAGATGATATCTATTATTCAAAACACCTGGGTATGGATCAGTATCTTATTGGCCGGCTTGCTGGCAAATATAGTGATTTGCCACATATAACACCATAATCATGTCAAAAAAGAGTATTGTTTTAATACTTGCCTTAGTTGTGGGGGCACTCCTCTATCTTTGCCATCGGCTGGATAGAGGAGATAACTTGCCTCCACAAGAGGTTAAAAAATATGCTTACGCATACTTGAATACTCCTTTAGGTAATTTTCTAGCTAAACTAGACACTTCAACAGATACAATAACCAAAAAATATCCTATTAGAGGAGACATCTCTCTTTCGACCATAGATCAAAAAGGAAACATCTACTTTAAGCAAGCCCTGCCCGGCAATCAAGCTTTTGTTTTTTATCCTCAAAGGGAAAAATTCCGAAAACTAGTTAAAGCCAAAGGCTCTCTTTTATCAAAGATCTTTCGTTATAAGGATAAACTCTATGTCTTGACCGTTGAGCAGAAACGCTCCACCCCTCCCTATCAATCCGGTCTAGATATTTATAGCCTTAGATCTAAGCGCCACTTAAAAACCATTTTTTTTGATGACTTTGGTGCTAGCACAGAAAAAGCTTGCGCTATAGATTACAAAAGGGGATTGCTTTACACCAACACAATAAACTTAAACTCTTATAACTATTCTAACGACGACGGAAGAACATTTCTACACATCGTAGATTTAAACAGGGACAAACGAATCACCAAGCAAGATTTAAGCACTTGGACAATGTGGGATGGATTTCTTTCCTATGGAAACGAGGAAATTTTCTTGGCCAGCTGGCGCAAGAAATATCTCAAAAACGACAACAAAGCCAATCAGCGCTCAGCCATCTTAAGCTATTCATTAACCAATAGAAACATTACAGAGAAAACAAGATTCAAAGATAAACGAGAAACTATTTGGCAGCTTTATTATGACAAAGATAGCGCCAAACTATACCTTAAAGTCTCCAATCCATACGGTTTTTCAGGAATTAGAGTAATCGACTGCAACACCTGGAAAATTAGCCGAGAAATCCCCTTCTGGACAGTAGCGGGTATTACTAAAGTAGCAGCTAACAAAATATATATCGAAGCAATCAAAAAAGAAGGCAACAATGAGACTGACGGGATTTATGTTCTTGATACTACAACAGACCAAATAACAAAACTTATTAAAGGCAACTTTATGGGCATCGCCCAGAACGCCTGGTATTATTAGATTTTTGGCAAGCGAATTGAGAGGACTAAATAGAAAACAGAAAATTTCACTCACTTTACGTCTCTAAAGTTTACATTGACTTTCTTCTAGTCGCCCTTCATAATTGCTATTAAGAGGTGGAAATTATGCGTATAGCCCAACTGCACTGGGGATTTCCCCCGATCATTGGCGGAGTTGAAACCCATCTTGTCTTTTTGATGCCAGAATTAGTAAAAATGGGTCACAAGGTTTCTTTGTTAACAGGTTCTGCTGAAGGATCGCCAGATCATTTCGATTTCCACGGAGCAAAAGTTTTCCGTAACCAGTATTATGATCTTAACTGGCTATTTAAAAGCGGTTTTCAGGAGGTCGACGACAACGTTTCCGATGTCACTCGAGATTTTTTTGACAAAACAAAACCTGACATCATTCACGCCCACAACATGCATTATTTTAGTCGCTACCATATCAGGGTTGTAGAACGTTATGCCAAGCAACACAATATTCCCCTGGTTTTAACTGCCCATAACAGCTGGACGGACAAACTCTTCCTTGATCTAACCTGTAAAGTGGCCTGGGATAAGATTATCGCTATTAGCCATTACATTAAAAGAGAATTAACCGCCGTTGGCTTTCCCGAATATAAAATTCCAGTTGTGCACCATGGCATCGACAACAAAAAGTTTTTTCCAGGAAAAGTCTCCAGTAAAATTTTTAAATGGCACCCACAATTAAAGAATAAAAAACAGATCATCTTTCACCCTGCCCGCATGGGTATTTCCAAGGGCTGCAATGTCACGATTGAAGCCTTTCGGCTGGTTAAAGAAAAATTTCCTGACGCCATGCTTTTAATGTCCGGCAGCGGCAACATTATTGACTGGGGACTATCCCAAAACAAAGACATTGCCTATTTTGTTAGCCTGATCAAGCATCTTGGTCTTGAAGACAGTGTTTACATCAACGCCTTCTCTCTTGATAAAGAAATGCCCGACCTATATCGTCTGGCAGACGTTGTTGTTTATCCGTCCAGCAGCGAAGAGCCTTTCGGTTTAACCATGCTTGAGGCTATGGCCACAGCAAAACCAATCATCGTCACTGATTCTGGTGGCATGCCGGAGATTATTCAAAGTGATGTCAACGGCTATGTTATCCCCAAAAACAACTATGAAGCCCTGGCAGAAAAAATGATTAAATTATTGTCAGACAAAAAGCTCTCCACTAGACTGGGCAATACTGGGCTAGAACAGGTAAAATGCCTTTACAGCAAAGAAATCTACGCCCGAAATATTTTCAAGATTTATGAAGAGGCAATCAGAGATTACAAAAAACAGAAAAAAAGCAAAAAAAGCAAAAAAACTAACCGTAGTTCTGTTGTGGCCAGGGAGGAACTCGGGGTCTGATGTCAATTAAAGCTGCCATTTTTGATCTTGACGGCGTGATCGTCAACACAGTTCCACTGCATTTCAAAGCCTGGAAACAGATGTTTGAGGAGGCCGGACACTCTTTTACCATGCAGGACTACCTGGAAAAAGTTGATGGCAAACCAAGACTTGAGGGCGCGGCCGCTATCCTGACTGATCTCAAAGGGGAAGCCCTAATAAAAGCTGGCGACATTAAGCAGTCATACTATCAAAAATTACTGGCTCAGGAACCTCTAGAACAATTCGATAGCACCATCAAACTTATTTATGAAATGAAGAAGCAAAACTGGAAATTAGCAGCTGCTTCCTCCAGCAAAAACGCCACTCAAATCCTGAAAAAAATAAATTTACTGACCGTTTTTGAGGCTAATGTTTCCGGTGCTGACTTTAAAAAAGGGAAACCTGATCCGGAAATATTTCTAACCGCAGCAGCCCGCTTAAAAGTTAAACCGGAAGAAACAGTCGTATTTGAAGACGCCAATTCCGGGGTTAAAGCTGCCCTGGCAGGCGGATTCCTCTGCGTTGGAATTGATCGGCATAATAACCCTCAATCACTTGCAGGAGCTGATATAATTGTACAAGATTTAAGCGAATTAACACTGGAACAAATCATGAATCCGGAAAGGAAAAGCTAATATGTCAGCCAAATTTAATTTAAGCTCGGATGAGTGGTTAATCAAAGAAAAAGGTTTTATAGCCAAGTATCAGGGTAAATACGAATCAATTTTCACCTTAGGCAATGGCTACCTGGGGGTCAGGGGTTCTTTGGAGGAAAATCCCAACCACAGCCATCGGGGAACTTTTATTGCCGGTGTTTTTGATCAAGCCGAAGGCTATGTCAGGGAATTAGTTAAAACTCCGGGCTGGACAGATTTTTGTTTTTGGGTTGGCGAACACCGCTTTAGCGTTGATTCCTGTAAAGTTTTATCCCATGAGCGGATTCTAGATCTGCGCAAAGGCATTTTGCATCGCACTACCCGCTTAAAGGGCCCTCAAGGCAGAGTTGTTCGTCTGGAAATTAGACGGGTAGTTTTTACCCATCAGGTCAGAGGCGCCATGTTAGACGCAACTATTACCCCGGAAAACTTCTCCGGTCCTATCCGGGTTTTTAGCGGACTAAATGGAGACGTAACTAACCTTGGTTATTTTCATCAAGAAAAAACCAAACATTTAAATTTGGTTAAAATGGAACGGGATAAAGGTCTGATTTACCTGGAAATGGAAAACAGGGACGATAAAACCAGAATTGCCCTAGCTGCCCAAACAGTTTTCAGTAATGCTCCGGCAAAAACCTTTAAAGTCAGCCGCATCTATGGAGAAAAACTAACCCAGGTTTTTTCTTTTGACGCTGAAAAAGGTAAAAGCTATCATTTTACTAAATTTATTTCTACTTACACCAGTCGCGAAGGCTATGAACGACAATTAAAATCAGCCGCCAAAGATTTAGTTTTAGACATGGTCTATGAAGGGCTGGAACGGCAACTCAAGCAACACCTTGAAGCCCGCAACAAACTATGGGAAGCAGCAGCAATAACTATCAAAGGGGATAAAAAAGCCCAAAAAGGGATTAACTTTAATCTTCACCATCTGTTAGCGGCTAAACCACATCATGATCCCACTGTCAGCATTGCCGCAAAACTCTTAACAGGAGAAGGTTACAAGGGTCACGTCTTTTGGGACACGGAAATTTTTATTCTGCCTTTCTATATTTATACTTTTCCCGAAGATGCCAAAAATCTACTTATGTACCGTTACTACACTCTACAAGGTGCCCTGCAAAACGCCCAAGATATGGGTTATCAAGGCGCTAAGTTTGCCTGGGAGAGCGCTGATTCAGGCTTAGAAACAACCCCCAGTTATGGGGTTCGCGAAGACGGTTCGGCAGTCAAGATTTTTACCGGGGAAGAAGAACACCACATTGTTTCGGACGTGATCTATGGTATCAATAATTATTTCAACGCAACCGGTGATACAAAATTCCTTCACGAACACGGGGCTGAAATAATTTTCTCAACAGCTGTGTTCTGGATGTCCCGAATTGAAAAGCGGCGCGATAGGTATGAAATCAGAAAAGTTATTGGTCCGGACGAATTTCATGAACATGTTGATAATAATGCCTTTACCAATTATTTGGTTATGTGGAACCTGCTCTACGCTTACGACTTATACAAAAAAATGAAAAAATCAGATCCAGAGGGACTGGCTATTTTACTTAACAAAATCAAGCTCAAAGAAACTGATTTGGAAAGAATGAAACTCATTGCTAAAACTATTTATTTACCCTACAACCAAAAGACCGAAATCTTTGAACAGTTTGAAGGCTATTTTTCTCTTAAAGACTTTACGATCAACCAGACAGATCATCACGGCATGCCCCTCCTCCCCCAAGGTGTTGATGAAATGAGTCTGGAAAAAACCCAGCTATTAAAACAAGCTGACGTTATTTTGTTGCTATATTTATTCACTGATCGCTTTAGCCAAGAATTAAAAAAGAAAAATTACCAGTACTATGAAAAACGGACCATGCACAAATCTTCCCTTTCACCCTGTATTTACGCCATCATGGGACTGGAAGTTGGTTCGCACAAGCGGGCTTATGATTATTTCATTAAAACTTCCTATATTGATCTGGATGATTTCAACAGAAATGCTGCTGACGGCATCCATGGCGCAGCTACGGGCGGAGCTTGGATGACTATTGTGCATGGTTTTGCCGGTATGAGAGTTAGGCAAGGCAATTTATGTTTTGATCCCTGGCTGCCTAAAAATTGGCAAGAGCTGACTTTTATAATCAATTGGCAAGGCAGCAGAATAAAAGTTCAAATTGACCGCCAAGCAATAACCTTTCAGCTTCTCGACACTAAGGGCAAGAATATTATTGTTAAAGTTCAGGATCGACCGATCCAACTGGATTATAAAAAGAGTAAAAAGATCAAACTGAAGAAACAATAAGCCCAATTTGCCTCGTAGTTGCCTACCTTAGACATTGTTCTGCTGAAAGGATATTATATCACGCAAAGAAAGGCAGATTAGGTGGGAGGATTTTTCTTGAAACCGCAAAAGGTCTGTCTACCCGACTGTTCTCCCAGCAGGTAAGCAGATCAAATAAAAATACTGCTAAAAACCCATTTTCCACCCCCCGTGTCAAATCATATAAGAACCTAACCCAAATGGATATCGTTAAATCAATTAAGACCTAACCGAAATCACCTCCCTCCTTGGCAGGGTT
>MEUC01000015.1 GCA_001771545.1 candidate division WOR-1 bacterium RIFOXYB2_FULL_42_35
GCCCAAAAAAAGCTCATATTCCCTCATATTTTGGGTTAGGTTTTAGATGATTTAACGAATGTGACTATGGTTAGATTTTAGATGATTTGATTCGGCATATTTTGCAATAAGCCCAAAATGTGCTAAAATCAACGAAATGGTTAAGATTTTTCCTTTTGAAGGGATACTTTACAATACTGACCTAAAAAAGGTCAACAATGTCTTTACTCCTCCTTATGATGTAATTAGCCCTGAAGAGCAAGACGCTTATTATAATCTCCACGAGTTTAACTTTGTCAAAATTGCCCTGAGCAAGGAATTCCCCGGAGATAATGAGTACAATAACAAATATATTCGCTCTGCGGCAACACTTGAAGGCTGGTTGCGTCACAAAATCCTACTAAAAGACAAAAAACCGGCGATTTATGTTTACGAGCAAAAGTTTACGGTTCGCGGTAAAAACTATTCGCGCTTAGGCTTTACCTGTCTGCTGCGCCTAGAAGACATGGGTCGCGGCAAGGTCTTCCCCCATGAAGAAACTCACTCCCAAGCAAAAATGGACCGTTTAAAGCTGATGCGGGCAACTTCCGCTAATATAGAGCCTATATTTTCTCTTTACAGTGACGAAAAAGGCAAAGTAAACAAAGTCCTGAAAAAATTCATGGGTAAAAAACCTGTCTTTGACGTCAAAGATAAAAACAAGGTTCAACACCGTTTATGGAAGATTGACAGCAAGCCGTCCATTGAAAAAATTGTCAAAGAAATGAAGGATAAGGCCGCCTTTATTGCCGATGGACACCACCGTTACGAGGCAGCTCTCCGTTTCAAAAACGAATTAAAGATGAACAACACCAAGTTTACAGAGGAAGAGGAATATAATCATATCATGATGTATTTCACCAGCATTGAAGATAAGGGCTTGGCAATCTTTCCTATTAATCGTGTAATACATAATTTAGCTTTCTTTAATCCGGTCGAGTTTCTCAAATCTCTAGAGCAGTTTTTTGACATTGAAGAGTTTAAGGCATCAAAAAAGACCGTTATGGCTGTCAGAAAAAAACTGGCTAAGGATCTGGAAAAAGCTGGTCAAACCAAACACGCTTTTGGCCTCTACTTAGGCAACAACCACTACTATCTTATTACGCTCAAAGATGAGAAGACTGTGGATGAGATGGTGGAAGAAGAAAAACCCAAAGCCTGGAAAAGATTAGATACTACCATTCTTCATTATGTTGTTTTTGATCGCATCCTGGGAATTGCCCGGCAAATACCGGATAAAGTTTCCTACACTAAGAGCGCTAAGAGTGAGGATCAGGTTTTTGAAATGGTCGACAAACAAGGCTATCAGATTGCTTTTCTGCTTAACCCAACGAAGATCGAAGAAATTGTTGCCATTGCCAGCAAACTGGAAAAAATGCCTCAGAAATCAACCTTCTTCTATCCCAAACTGCTCTCCGGTCTGGTCTTAAACAAGATTGTGCATGGGGAGAAGATTGGGTTGTAAAAATCAGGTTCAAGCTTCGCCTTCCCTTAAAAACCCTATCTTCCTCTTCGGTTTAAGCGGCGGTTCAATTATTTTGCGCAAGGCATCGAAAACTACCCTAAACTGCTTGTCATATTTGCCTTCCATTTCCACAATCCTTTTTCGTAAACCTTCATACTTAAACAACATTCTTTTCAATCTGCTAAATGTCCGCATAATCCGGATATTTACTTGAATGGCTTGCGGACTATTTAAAACTGACGAAAGCATTAATATTCCGTGCTCTGTAAAGGCATAGGGCAGGTAGCGCCGTCCACCCCAACTTGAGGTCACAAATTGTGACCTCAAGATTTCAGTCTCTTTTTCGTCTAGTTGAAACATAAAGTCACCTGGAAATCTATCAAGGTTCCTTTTTATAGCTTGGATTAAGACTTTTGTTTTCACGCCATACAAGTTGGCAAGATCCTTATCAAGCATAACTTTTTGCCCTCTGATTAAATAGATCGCTTTCTCAATTATTTCTTCTGGCACCATCTTGTTCACTATTTCCTCCTTGAGCTGGTCACAAACTGTGACCAGCTACTCATTGCCGGCACCCCAGAAGAGTTTTCCTCCAGGGCACCGGCATCTAAAAACCCCTACCCTACTACCTGAACCGCCTCATGCAAGGCCTCAATAAACTCTCCGAGTTTATTCTTGAACACCATGATTCTAAACTTTTCAAACTTATCTTTTTCAATCAACTTTGACTCGGTAATAGTTACATATTTTTCTTTGTTTTTAGCCTCCTTAACATTAACAAAATATGTCCTTTGCCCTGCTTTAATCATGCGATTAAGCAAGTCTTTGCCATTCCTTCCCTTTTCGTTCATCGCTCTCACCTCCTTTCTTTATAAAATCTTCTCGTAACTGATTATTCTCTCTCTTAGCCAAGCCCAGCGCAGCCAAGCCTGTAGCTCCTCCTTGGCCATAAAAATGGTGCGGATGCAATTAAGCGGGAGCTGGTAAATTACGCGATACATTATTTTCACCACCTTGATTACTGGCTTTGTCTATCCAAAAATCGGTATTGGGTTGCTTCAGCAATATGGCTGGGCTTGATAATCTCAACCCCCTCCAAGTCAGCAATTGTCCTGGCCACCTTAAGGACTTTGTCATAAGCCCGACCACTTAGATTTAAATGGACAATGGCAGACTTAAGTAAAGCTTCGGCGTCTTTATCCAAACAACAACAAGCCTTGATTTGCTTGGGGTGCATGTGGGCATTGGTGTAAACATTCGTCCCCTTATATCTTTGTAATTGAATCTCCCGAGCCTGCTTAATTCTTTGACGGATAACTTTAGAGCTCTCTCCCACAGGTAGCGCGGATAATTCATCCGGCTTTAGACGTTGAACTTCCAGCTGGATATCAATGCGATCAAGCAATGGTCCGGAAAGTTTTTTCCAGTAACGCTGGATTTCAAAAGGGGCACAAATACAGCTCTGTTGCTGATCATAAAGTTTGCCGCAAGGACAAGGATTCATGGCCGCAACCAACATAAATTGCGCTGGGTAGCTTAAGGAAGAATGTGCCCGCGAAATAGTAACCTGTCCATCCTCGAGCGGCTGACGCAAAACCTCCAAAACCTTGCGTTCAAATTCAGGGAATTCATCTAAAAATAAAACCCCAAAATGAGCCAAACTGACCTCCCCCGGCCGAGGAATCCTGCCACCACCAATTATGCCAATGTCACTTGTGGTATGGTGAGGACTCCTGAACGGCCGGGAGGTAAGCAAGGAACCTTTCCCAGAGAGTAGCCCGGTGACCGAATACAATTTAGTAACCTCAAGGGCTTCTTCTAAAGAGAGCGGCGGAAGAATAGTCGGCAGTCTTCTGGCCAGCATTGTTTTTCCTGAACCAGGGGAGCCAACCAATAAAAGATTATGACTTCCTGCTGCAGCAACCTCCAGGGCTCGCTTAACATGTCCCTGACCCTTAACATCAGCAAAATCAAAACCATGCTCCACCTCTTTATTAAACAAAGCCCTCACATCTATCTTGTGCGGTAAGATCTTTTTCTCGCCGGCAATAAATTCACAAGTCTCTTTTAGCGACTCAACAGGGATAACCTCAATATCCTCAACCAAAGCAGCCTCATCAGCATTTGCCTTAGGGACAATAATTCTTTTATGCTTTTTTTTCAGTGACATACAGATCGGCAGCATGCCGTTAACAGCTCGAACGCTACCATCCAGCGAAAGTTCTCCTAAAAGAATTGTTTCGTCAAGACAAGTCGACTTGACCTGATTAGAGACCAACAACATGCCCACGGCAATTGGTAAATCATATAAGGGCCCTTCTTTCTTGGTATCTGCCGGCGCTAAATTTATCGTGAAGTACCCCGGAGGCGCTTTGAAACCAGAATTTTCAATAGCCGCCTTAACCCGATCGCGCGACTCCCTCACAGAAGCATCCGGCAAGCCGACGATTGATTGCCCTGGCAAGCCCTTGCTGGAATCAACCTCGACTTCTATTTGATAAGCTTCTAAGCCTAAAACTGCCGCACTACAAATCTTGACTAGCATCTAATCTCCTTCCAGATTAATTTATGGTAAAGGCATTCCTATAATGCTCAATTACTTGTGTGCCATCCTGCTTATTAAAAATCGTCAACACATCAAAACGACAATAAATATCTTTGATATTGTGGCGAACAATGTAGGTCCTGGCTGCGTGGATTAAACTGCGCTTTTTGTTTTTGGTTATCGCGCCAACCGGGGTTCCGTAACTACGAAAAGAATAGCTTTTAACTTCAACAAAGACTAAAAAATCCCCATCCTGGGCAACAAGGTCAATCTCTCCCTGAGCTGACCGAAAATTCGTCACTATAATTCGAAAGCCTTGCTCGCTTAAATATCTTTGCGCGATTTGCTCTCCTTCTTTGCCTAGAAGATAGCTTTCTTTACCCATGGCTGACTACTAGCAAGGTTATTGCCAGGGCCAAGAAACCCTCTTCAAGGTCACAAACTGTGACCTTGAATCAGCGGATGTCATGTTTTGCTACAGTGGTGACCGGATTTTCGGCAGGGGATGTCTTCTTTTGTTCGGAGATTCTTGACTTTTTAATTGACAATAACGTTGCTAGGTGTTTAGCGGGAGGATTTAAGATGAAATTTAAGGATATCAGTATACCAGGGTATCAGAACGAGGATATCAGAAAAACAGAAAAATCAGATACCCAGAGCAGAAAATCAGATAAAAAAGAACCGATTGTTCCAAGACACGAAAGGTTATGGGTATGGAGAAAAGCCCATGAATTAATGATTTTGATTTATAATCTCTGTAAAAAACTCCCAAAACAGGAATACTATCGACTTATTGATCAAATACAACGATCTTCTAAATCGGTGGCAGACAATATTGCCGAGGGTAATTCCAGTTATTATTTTAATAATAAAATAAAATCGTACTATGTTTCGCGAAAGGAAGCAGGAGAAACCCAAGGCCATATTAGGGAAATGGAAAACAAAAGGTATATTAACAGTGACTTATCTGAGGCAATGATTTCTGAATATGAGGAAGTTATGAGGGGAATAAATGGGTTAATAAATAAAGTTTGCCAACTAAGAGATTTGTACAATAGTAAAGGATCCAAACGAACCTAACAAAATCTGATTCTCTGATAATCTAGTATTCTGATCCTCTTGCTCTGATATCCTAATAATCTAATGTTCTATTCCCCTAGTTCTGATACCCTGATAATCTGATGTTCTTAGCTCCAGTCATGCAGTCTTGCGGTCTGGAAGTCCGGTGGTCCGTTCCCCATAAAGAAACCCCTACCTTCCATAAGAATTATAAAAAGTAGGGGTCGAGTAAACTAGTTTACTGAGTCAAACAATTGTTGACCAGTGCTGAATTTGATCACATTTCTAGCTTTAATGGTCAAAGCTTTTCCAGTTTGAGGATTTCTCCCTTTTCTGGCTTTTCTTCTCTTTTTCTTCCAAGTCCCAAAACCGACTAAGCGAACATCTTGGCCTTTTTTCAAAGCCTTTTCAATGTTTTCAAAGCAGGAATCAAGCATGGCAAAAACCTGAGATTTTGGCATTTTGGTTTGTTTAGCAATAGAAGTACAAAGTTCCTGTTTGTTCAATTAACTCACCTGCCTTTCGTTGTGGAATAAGCAAATCGTCAATATAACAGTTTAGCAATACTCTTCTCTGTGTGTCAAGCGGATTAAGGGGGAGAGGATTATAATAATCCGAGTTTGTTGAGCGGCCAAAGACGCAGGAAGGCAGGACCAATCAAATTCTTTTTGGGTAAAAATCCCCAGTAGCGGCTATCAGCAGAAGCTGGTCGGTTATCACCAAGAACAAAATATGAATCGTCTGGAATAATAACCGGACCAAAGTCAGCATAATCTGAATTCATAGCATGAGTTTCTTTAATTTCCTTGTCATTGACAAAAACTATGCCATCTTTAATTATTAACGTCTCTCCTGGTAGTCCCATTAAGCGCTTAATTAAATCACGCTTTGGTGTTCCCTCTGGAGCAACCTGACGAAAAACAATAATTTCTTGCCGCTTAGGCTGACGGAAATGATAAGCAACCTTGTTAACAACAATTCTGTCCTTAATGTCCAAGGTTGGCTCCATAGAGCTTGAGGGGATCCAAAAAACTTGCAAGAAAAAAGCCCTTATAATTAGGGCAAGGATAAAAGCAACAACTACAGTCTCAGTCCAATCAAAGAGCCAATGCTTCAGGAAGGCTTTTTTATTCAGCACTTTCTAGCGTTTCTTCCGGGGCAACAACCCCTAAAACAGCTTTCTCTTCCTCAACTTTGCTGGCTTTACCGCCAACTCTTTTACGCAGATAATAAAGCTTAGCGCGGCGAACCCTGCCGCTGCGAATTATCTCTATCCTAGTGATTAATGGGGAATGCAAAGGAAAAAGTCTCTCAACCCCAACCCCCTGAACAATCTTTCGAACAGTAAAGGTCTCTCTTGCTCCCCCGCCTTGCCGCTTAAGAACAATTCCTTCAAAACCTTGAACACGCTCTTTGCCCCCTTCAATGATTTTGGAAAAGACCTTAACGGTATCTCCAACCTTAAATTTAGGCAGATCTTTTTTTATCTGTTTATTTTCAATATCTTCGATGATTCCCATTGTTTGTCTCCTATTTCCCTAGTAAACGGTCTAATATTATAGCACAGGCAGCGCGAACTGACAAATGGTTGTAGTCGCTATCGCCCAGAATTGGGGGTAAGACAGCATCTATCTTTTCAAAAACTTCCTCCGCCAGGCCCCAACCAGTACCCAAAACAACCAAAAACGGCTGTGCGGTATTTTTTATTTCAGCCTTAAGGTCATCAAAACTAACGGTTCCCCTAGGCTTAGCCGAAGTCGCAATAATTTTGGGCTTTTGCCCCTCTAACTTAACAATTTCTTCAACTGCCTGCTCCAATGTTTCTTGAATGGAGATAAGTTTAAACGCTTCCGCCCTGGTCCAGTTAAATTCCAGGCTGGCATCATCCATCCAAAACTCACGAATCCTTTCCGCAAAGGCCCTTTGGGTAGGAAGGGGATTAACTACAAAATATTTTTTGATCCCAAAAGTGATAGCCGTGCGGGCAATATCATGCAAATCAAAGCCGGTGATACAGGTCGAAACAATTTTCTGGTTCTTGTTATAGACAGGGTGATGTAATAGGGCCAGGTAAACATTAGCCATTTTTAATTATCTCGCTTAGGTCTTTTTTGTCTTCAGTAGAAAGAGTTGCCTTGGCTAATAGATCTGGCCTGCGATACAAGGTTTTTTTTAGCGCTGCTTTTCTGCGAAAGCTATCGATATCTTTGTGACGGCCGGAGCACAAAACTTCTGGCACTTTTTCTCCATCCAAATCTTCCGGCTTAGTGTAGCTGGGGTAATCCAAAAGCCCCTCATAAAAAGAGTCTTGGCTAACTGATTTTTCCTCTTTAACTACGCCAGGGACATGTCGCGCAATGGCATCAACCAAAACCATAGCCGGAATTTCTCCACCCGTTAAAACATAGTCACCAATAGAAATTTCTTCATCCACCATTGATCTTACTCGCTCATCAATCCCTTCATAATGACCACAGATAATCATCAAGTGTTCTTCTTTAGCTAATTCTTTGATCTTTTCTTGGGTTAGAAGCTTCCCTGTTGGACACATTAAAATAACCTTAGCCTTCTTCCTCCCCTTATCCTGCGCCCGTGCCTGTGCCTTTTTAATTACATCCCCCTTCATCACCATGCCCGGCCCGCCACCATAGGCAGTATCATCGGTTATTTTGTGTTTGTCAGAGGTAAAATCACGCAGGTTAACTAAGTTAAAAATAAAAAGACCCTTTGCTTGGGCCTTTTTAAGTAAACTTTCACTAAACGGTCCCTGAAACATTTCAGGGAAGAGCGTTAGAATGTCAACTTTCATTCACTTGTCCGCCGAAGCTTTGGCATAGGCGGGCTAGACGCCGCGAATTTCTTGAACAATTCCGTCTTTAACAATTATTTCTGCGCCGCCGACTTTTTTGTACAAGTTGTCACCAATTTCAATATCAACAGGACCTTCTAGTGGCCCTTGAACAAATTCAGTTCCAACTTGTAGTTTCTTGGCTTCTTCAATCTTCATGGTTAGGTCTGCCTTAGCAGCACTTTGACGATTTCTTTCTTCTTCAACTTGGTGTTTGAAAGCAACTGCCTTTTGGTTCAAGCCTTTCTGCTTCAAATCCTGTAAATAGGCTTTGCCTCTCTCGGCAACCTGGCTCAGCTGATTATCAATGTTGCCAATTGCCCTTTCTAATTCTTTGACCAGATTCTGTTTAAATGCTTCTGTTACAATTGCCTTAACCATTACAACCCTTTTTAATTCCAGCTTCTGTTGGTCTGCCATATCATCCTCCTTGAAATTTATTAGGCTTATTGCCCGCTGCTTGGTTTATCGTCAGTCAGGATTTCAACCGTTACTCGCCTGTCTTGTTTAGCCGCTGCTGCTTTGGTGATATTTCTGATCGCATTGGCAATCCGGCCTTCGCGGCCAATTACCTTGCCAACATCTTCTGGAGCAACTTTAACCTCTAAAATCGCAGCTGTTTCTCCTTGGACTTCATTAACTACAACTTGATCGGGATTATCAACCAAGGCTTTAACAATATACTCTACTAGCTCTTTCATTTCTGCTCTTCCTTTGGCGCTTCAGCCTTTGGCTCTTCGGCTTTAGCTTCAGCAGCTTGAGTTTCTTTCGCCTTAGTTTCCGCTTCATCATCAGCTTTCAGCTCTTTTCTAGATTTCTTCTTTGGTAGGGAAGCTAAATCAAGTGGAGGAAGAATACCGGCCTTGCCTAAAAGAATTCTAACTTTTTCTGTCGGTTTAGCGCCCCTACTTATCCAGGCCAAGGTTTTTTCTTTGTCTACTTCAAAAAGAGAAGGCTCAAGCTGTGGATTATACTGTCCTAAAACCTCAATCACGCCACTATTACTAGCTGCAGATTCATCTTGAACTACAACCCTATAAATCGGATGTCCCTTTTTACCTTTTCTTTGCAATTTTATCTTAGCTGCCAATATAAATACCCCTTTCGTTAGTACAACCCGGTAATTTTAGCAAATTTTAGACGTGGCGTCAAATAATTCTAGCTAAATAAGCCTTATGAGCCGCGGAAATGTCTTCCAGAGAGTCGCCGCTGAACTTTTCCAGAAAGGCTGTGGCCAACTCAATAGCCACGGCCGCCTCACCAACAACTACAGCCGGCTCAACCGCACAAACATCCGATCTTTCTACAAAGGCTTCGGCTGGTTTTTTGCTGACTAGGTCGACAGATTTAAGTGGTTTTTTCAGCGTGGCAATCGGTTTTACTGCTGCACGGATAATAATTGGTTCGCCATTGCTCATGCCCCCTTCAATTCCGCCGGCATTATTGGTTTTGTGATAAAAACCTTTTTCTTTATCATAAAATATCTCATCATGAACTTTAGAGCCTGGAAGAGAAGCTTGTTCAAAGCCCAGACCAATCTCAACCCCCTTAACAGCTTGGATCGCCATTATGGCTTGAGCCAATTTACCATCCAGGCAACGGTCTCTCTGAACATGACTGCCTAAACCTACAGGAACACCAGTTACGGTAATTTCAAAAACTCCTCCCAGCGTATCACCTTTCTCACGAGCCTCATCAATGGCTTTCTGCCAATCTTTTTCTTTGGTTGCTCCACCAATCTGCACAACTTTACCAAAAAAGTTGATTTTATATTCGGATAAAAGCTTTTTGCAGATCACGCCAACAGCAACTTTAGCGGCTGTTTCTCGAGCAGAAGAGCGCTCTAAGATATTGCGAACATCTTTTTGATTATATTTTAAGGCCCCGGCCAAATCCGCATGACCTGGGCGCAGTTGAGTAATTGATTTACCAAAGAATTCTGTGCTGCGGTTGATAATGCGGATAGCAATGGGGCTGCCAATTGTTTTACCGTTGCGAACACCAGAGGTTATTTCAACCTTATCCTGCTCTATTTTCATTCTATCGCCGCGGCCATAGCCTTGTTGTCGCCTGGCCAAATCACGATTGATGTCATCAGCGGATAAAGCAAGATTAGCAGGTATTCCTTCTAGAATTGCGACTAGAGCTGGACCATGAGACTCTCCGGCGGTTAAATATCTAAGCATCTTGAGAGGATTATAACATGGGCTATTTTTTGAAACAACAACTTAACCAAACCAGCGACCAGAGTCGAAACCCTTTTCGTCCGGACCTCTACGGGTATCCGTAGGTGATATTGGTTCTGGTTTTTGCCGTGGCTTAAGAGTTGGTTCTAAGACCAAACGGAACCCATTCCCTTCCATGGTCCCCCGCATGTCTCCAAAGGTCCATTCCGGAAAAACCCTTGCCCCTTCTCTGGCTAGCTCTTCTGCGTTTGGTAAACGGGCCAATAAACCTTCAGACAAAAAGTAAGTGGCATTTAAAAATTCTATTATCTCTGTCACAGAACTGTAAGTCAGCCCTGTTGCTACCTTGCCTTGCAAGTTTTGGATTTTTCCTGCAAGCTCATCTTCAGAATACCCCATTGACAGCAAAATATTATATAAAAGATCAAAACCAAAGTGTTCTATCTGTATTAATTTTCCCTCAGAACCGACTTTGCGCCAAAATTTGTCATTGGGTTTTTTTACGCTTAAAACTGCTTTTATCCCTTCCTCAAGACTTTGTCCAGAATAAATAGCCCTAATTACTGCTCTTCTAAGTTCCAGAGAAACCTCTTTAGGGATATCCCTTTTTGTAACCTCTGTTGGAAACCAGTCAGTGTTAAAAAATAAGATCTTTTTCTTTGCCAAGGCCTGGTCATACAAAGCTTGAAAAGCGGGGGACTCTGTTAACATTTCATGTTGATGAGCACTCCACAAAGTGACGATACCTGCTCGCCTTAAACCAGCAGAAAACAAGCTAATAGAATCGGGAGGCAAAACATGCCCTCTATAACAACCTAACAAAGCCGAGTCGTCTGTATGAAGCGTAATATCATGGCGGCCATCTACTTGAGGAAAAGGGACAAAAACACTTGGAAAAGACCCACTAGAAAGGGTTGGCACACTAGGATAATCGAAAGCACAGACAGCAGAAACAGCTCCAAAACGTTTATCGGTCAATAAGCCGGAAAAGACATGACCAAAATCATGATACATCCTAATAGCAGCCCTGCTATCTCGAGGGTATAAATCTTCAACGGGAGGCATAAGCCGGTAGACCTTGATCCCATCAATCTCTTCTAGCCTTGCTTGGTCAGAAAAATATCTGCCAGTATTTCGATTATTAGGGGCAACAACAACAAAAGAAACCTTTTCATCTTTTAGATAGTCGGCTATTCGTCTTGTTATTCTCCCTAAACCACCCTCCCTACCAAATTCTCTTGCTACAAGAACAACTTGGCCTCTTTCTAAGAGTCCTCTTGGTCCTGGTCTACAAAAATTTGCCGCCGGTATTAACTCGCCCATATTAGACATCCTTTCTCTTATATTAACTTCGTTAATTAAAATAATAAATTTCACTCTTTTTGTAACTATTTAGGTACCCCGCGTAGCAGCGCCTCTTAGGCGCTGCGTTATTCTTTTGGCTCATTTTCCCCAAAATACACTTTGG